>DATJVC010000013.1 GCA_035501935.1 Gammaproteobacteria bacterium
AGAGCTGGTTGGGACCATCAACAGCATGTCCGGCAAGATCCGGGATGTCATTGCTACCGAAGTGTCCCGGGCGGAGGCGTTTCGCCGTGAAGCTTTCCACGATCCGCTCTCCGGGTTGGACAACCGCCTCAGTTTCGAGCAGAGGTTCAATGAATGGCTGCAGGCCAAGAGCGAAATCTACTCGGGCGCGCTGTTTTTGGTGGAACTGAACAACTTCAAGGCCTTCAACCAGAAACATGGGTTTCGCCGCGGCGATGAACTGATTGTTCATGCCGCTCGCGCCCTTGCCGAAGTGTGGAACGGGCGCCAGGCAATCCGCGCGCGGTTGGGAGGAGCCACCTTTGCGCTGGCGGTTGAAAACGTCGATTTCGAGGAGGCGCAACGCCTGGCAGCGGCCGTGTGCGCCCATTTCGAACTGACATTGTCGGAACAAGGTTATTCACCGGAGGTGGGCTTTGCCTGCGGCGGATGTCATTTTGGAAACATCAAACCAACCCAGTCGGCATTGTTTTCCGGCGCCGACATGGGGTTGATCAAGGCGCAGAATCAGGGCCTGAATACCTGGGCGATGGTGCGCATCGGGGACGACGTACGCGATGAAAAAGGCTCACAGTATTGGAAGACTGCGATTTCGCGCGCGCTGGAAGATAATCGTCTTGCGCTATACACCCAACCGGTATTGCCGATCGGCGGCGGTGCGCCATTGCAGCATGAGATCGTGGGCCGTCTGATCGACGAACGCGGCGAGCCGATCGCGGCCGGCGATTTCCTGCCCATGGCCGTGCGTCACAATCTTGTGGAATTGCTCGACAGGAAGGTCATCGAAAAGCTGGTGCGTTACCTGGTGGACAAGCCGGCGCCGGCGGCGCAGTACGCACTCAACATCTCTGCACGATCCATCCGGAATGTCGCGTTTGTAAAGTGGCTCTCCGAGCTCTTGCGGTCCCATCACGTCGTCGCCCGCCGGTTGGTGTTTGAAACCACGGAAATCGGCGTTGTGCAGGATATCGAGACGGCAAAAAGGTTCGCGCAAACGATTCGCGGCGCCGGCGCCCAGTTTGCCGTGGACAATTTTGGCCTGCATCGCGAAGCGTTCCGTTACCTGCAGGCACTGTTCCCCAATTACATCAAACCGAGCCGCGGCTTCTTCGAGCATCTGCAGCAGCACCGGGAAAATCAGTTTTTCATTGCCTCGGTGGTAAAGATTGCACAGCCGCTGGAGATTCAGGTGATCGCACAGGCGATTGAGGACACGAGTGTGCTTTCGATCCTGCGAACACTCGGCGTCCATGGTTATCAGGGCTATGCGACGGGCAAGCCGGAACGGTTGGTTTAGACAGGTGCACTGCGGATCATGTTAAAATTAATAAAATCATAATATTAGCGAATCAAGTTAATAAATAATATAATGAGGCCATGCAGCCATCAATCAAGCGCACACCGAAGTGGCGCGCGGCGCTAATCGTGGCGTTTATTACCGGGCCGGCCTTCGCGCAGACCCCGCGGGATGCCGGTCGCATACTTCAGGAAACCAGCCGGCCAGACATTGAGCGCGCCCCCCAAGGCGCCCCCACCATCAATGTGCAGGAGCCAACGCGACCCGCACTAACTGCGCCTGCGGAAATCCGCTTCAAGGTGTCGCATTTTCGCCTAAGCGGCAACACCGCCTTCCCAATCAGCGAGTTGTTGCCGCTCCTCGCCGAATTCGAAGGGCGGGAACTGTCGCTCAATGACTTGCAGCAGGCTGCCGCCCGTATCACCGAGTACTATCACAAGCATGGTTATTTGGTAGCGCGGGCATATATCCCCGCCCAGGACATCAAGGATGAAACTGTTGAAATCGCCGTGCTCGAAGGGCGCGTAGGTTCCCTGTCAATGCATTCACAAGGCGGGCAGCGGGTGCCTGATGAACGGCTGCTCAAAGTTGTGCGGGCGGCTGTGCCCGAGGGCGCGGTAATCAACGGGAAACCCGTGGAGCGTTCATTGCTTCTGATTGACGATCTGGCTGGCATATCGGCAGCGCACGCCGTTTTGAAACCTGGCGAAGCCACCGGCACGTCCGACATCGCCGTCGATGCGATGCAGGGACCGTTTATCTCGGGCGATGTTGATTTTGACAATTACGGCAACAGGTTCACCGGCGAGAAACGACTGAGCGGGACGATGAATCTGAACAGTCCGCTGCACCGGGGCGACCTTGCCAGCGTACGCGTGTTACATGCCTCCGATACCGATTATGGACACGCCAGTTACCAAATACCGATTGGCGCATCGGGGTTGCTGGCGGGCATAGGATATTCCATTCTGCGATATCACTTGTGCTGCGAATTCAAACCGCTGGAAGCAAGGGGCGTCGCGCAGGATGTCAGCGCCTTCGCGCGATATCCCATCGTACGCACGCTGAATTTCAATCTCTACGATGGTTTGTCGCTCGACCGAAAACATTTTTTTAACACCACACTGCCTGGAACAACGAGCGATTACCACATCACGGTGGGCGTGGCCACTCTTTTGGGTGACTGGCACGATGCTTTTGGCGGCGGTGGTATCAATGGTTTCAGTGTAGCGGCGGCGGCCGGCGATCTTGATCTCAGCGACTCGCCCAACCGCGCCGCGGACGCCGCCGGACCGCGCGCCGAGGGCGTTTATGGCAGATTCAATTTCCAATTCTCGCGGGTACAAGCCATTCGGGGGCCATTGAGCGCGTTTTTTTCGCTGACCGGCCAATTCGCCACCAAAAATCTGGATTCCTCAGAGCAGTTTACTCTGGGTGGCCCCAACGGCGTGCGCGCCTATCCGCAGGGCGAGGCCCCCGGCGACGAGGGTTTGCTGGCGAATATTGAATTGCGCTGGGACCTGCCGCACGACGCGCAGCTGGCGGCCTTCCTTGACCACGGTGAGATAGAGTTGCGCAAAAACGAGTCCGCCACACTGGCGGGCACAAATGGTCCGTCCAACCGCTATTCCCTGACGGGCGTGGGCGTCGGACTGAACTGGCAGTTGCCAGACAACTTCGTCGTGCGCTCGAGCCTCGCCACGCGGCTCGGCACCAACCCGGGCCGCGATGCGAAGGGTAACGATAACGACGGCCAGCGCGACGATGTTCGTTTCTGGCTGCAGGCAGCGAAGTACTTCTAAACCGAGTTGATTTTCCCCCTCTTGGGTTTAAGAACCCAGAACATGGGTATTCAGCGGCTGCATCCCCATGTCGTGGGATACTCATATCCACCAGCGGCGGAGTTCGTGTATTCTCGACTCATCGCCGCGCAGGCCGTGGTATCAAAACGCCATGATTGAGCTGAATGACGACTACCGGGTCAAGCCGCCCGAACCCCGCCCCCTGCTGAGGCCGGTCACTCTGCCGGGCGTGGAGGCGGGCGACGTGCTGATGGAGCATATCGCACGAATAGAATCTTTGAAAATCAAATTGTTACGTCTGCCTGGCCTGACCGATTTGGATCGCAATGACCTCTTCAACGATTTGGATATTTTGCGTGGAGCCCTGTTGCAAAGTCGCAGGGGCATACAGGTCAATCCGGACGCCCCCCCGGGGGTTGAGCCCTCTCCGCGTCGCCGTGCTGCCACGGCGGAACTCAAGATGGAGGGCATCATCGGGCAGAGCCCGCGCATCCAGAAATTGCTGCGCATCATTTCCAGAATCGCCCCCACTGATCTCACGGTGTTGATGGAAGGAGAAACAGGGGCGGGCAAGGAATTGTTCGCCAGGCTCATACACAACAACAGCGGGCGCACGCATTTTGTCGCGGTGAACTGCGGCGCGTTTCCGAGCGGGCTCATCGAGTCGGAATTGTTCGGCCATGTCAAGGGGGCGTTCACCGGCGCCACCCACGATCGCAAAGGCAAATTCGAAGAGGCAAATGGCGGTACGATTTTCCTCGACGAGATTGGCGAACTGGAGATGCCGGCGCAGGTCAAGCTGTTGCGCGTGCTGCAGGAGGGGGAATTGCAACGCGTCGGTTCGGATGCGGCGGTCAAGACCAACGTGCGCGTGATTGCCGCCACCAATCGCGATTTGGCGAAGATGGTGGAAGAGGGCACGTTCCGCGAGGATTTATATTACCGCATCAACCTCTGCCCCCTGTTTATCCCGCCATTGCGGGAGCGGCGCGACGAGATCCGCATTTTGTTTGAATATTTTTTTCAGGCCGAGGCCGCCAGCCGCGGCATTCGCGAACCGGTGCTGGATCGCGGATTGCAGTCATTTCTTTATGAACGTTACGATTTCCCCGGCAATATTCGCGAACTGAAAAACTTGGCGCAGTTCCTGGCGAATGTGTCGACGAATGCGCCGCTCGGGGTGGAGGATTTGCCGGAACGCTACCAGGAGGCATTAACAACCCGGGGCGGGCATGGGGAAGATGATTCGCCGCTGGTGCACGCCAAGGATCGGGCCGAACGACAGACGTTGACGGCAGTGCTCACACGCCTGGGCGGACGGGTGCAGGCGGTATGCACCGAATTGGATATTTCCCGAGCCCGGCTGTATCAACTGTTGAAGAAACACGACCTGAAACCCGCGGATTTTCGCGCCCGGGGCCGGCGAGTGGCGAATCAGCGCAAGGAATAAAGCATTCACAGGGGGATGGGGATGGTCACGGGGGGGGGGCAGACGTTGAATCAGCAGGGCGGCGTTCATGACATGACGCTGCTTGATTTCCTGAGGTTGGAGCGCGGCTCCAAGTCCAGAACCCGAAAAGCAGCAGCGCCGCCGCGCCCCGACGCCCTTCCGCAGGTGCATGCGTTGACCACGGTCAGGGGCAAACCGATCACGGTGGATGACGTCCTGCTCTACCTCAAGGCCACCGGTGTCTTCCGCAACGCCATTTATCAAATCATCTCGATCGAAGTCATCACCCTGAAGGCTCGTGAATTGAAGTTGTCGGTCACCGAGGAGGAACTGCACGCCTACAGCAAGGCCCGGCGGGAAAGCCTGGGGCTGGTCGAGGCCACGGCGATGAACGACTATTGCAAGTGGCTGGGGATCACTTTCGACCACTGGCAGAAGCAAATCGAGATCGAATTGCTGCATCTGCGTCTGAAAAAGGCGCTGTTTCCCGAAGCCCGCATACGCGAGCAGTACGAGGCGCACCGACAGGAATTGAAGACACTATCGGTATCTCGCATTGTCACGCGGGATCATGCCTCATTGCGGGAGATGGCGGCATTGTTGCAGGCCGGACAGCGGGATTTTTCCACGCTGGCGAGAGAGCACTCCTTGGAGCAGAATACAAGGGTGGCGGGGGGCTACCTCGGCCGCATCCGCTGGGGTATGCTGCCCGCCGATGTGGAAAAAGTCCTGTTCGCCGCGGCACCAGCCGCACTGGTGGGTCCGTTGTCCCAGGATGGATACTCGGTCCTCTACCGCGTTGACGACGTGCAAGAGGCGGATTACACCGAAAAACTGAAAGAACAAATCAGCGAACGTTTGTTCGCGGAATGGCTGGAGCGCGAGGTACGTATCGCCCCGGCCTGACGGATGACAGGCTTCCCGCTGAGGCAGGCTTAATTTAAGTGGAGGGGAGATTTCGTATGGCTGTAGGTGCCAATACCAAGGTGCGGGTGGAACAATTACTATCCCAGCCCGTACGACACACCATCGCCGCTGCCCGGCTGTTGTACACGCCGCCCTCGTTCATTCTCCGCGGTCCGATTTGGCTTATCGGCATCATCACCTTTTCAGCGATCGGCTACTCCTTCTGGGGGCGCAAGGATGAACTGGTGACGGCGCCGCTGCGCCTGCAACGCGAATCGACGACGATTCAATCCGTCGGCGGCGGCATCATCATCGACCTGCCCGCCACCGCCAACAGTTTCGTACACTTCGGTGATCTGCTGGTGTCGATCCAGGAACAGACCCGGCTGGCGGGCCAGAGTGAAAAAGAGGCCATGGAGCAGAGGCGCGGCGACCTGGAAAAGGAGCTGGCCAAGACCCAGGACGAGTATGACAACGCCATCAACAAGCTAAAATTGCAAATCCAGGACTACGATACCAATGCTTCGGTGCGCAAGAGTTCAGCGGAGGGCCGCATTAAACAGATTCAAGAACAGCTGGCCACCGCCGAGCGCACGCTGGCGCACAATGAAGAGCTCATGGGCACCCTGAACAAGCAGTTTGAGCGAAAAAAGTCGCTGTATGACAGTCACGACATCACGGTAACCGAGTACGAGGCCGCCCAGGCGCAGGTATCCGCCCAGCAGAAGGCCATAGATGACAGCCGTTCGCAAATCGCCTCCATCAAGGTCGAACTGGCCACCGCCCAGGATGAACTCACCAAATCCGGGGAATTGAAATCCAAGGAGGAATTGCAGGGCGAACTTGACATCACCATGCAGCGCAAGGAGCGCGACGTCAAGGTTCTCCAGGAGCGCATCGCCGCGGTCGGCACCAAACTGGAAGCAGGCAAGGAACTGATCGAAGGTGTCAAGTTTGGTGAAAACAAGACCGACTATACCAGCACCTTCAACGGCCTCATCACCGACGTCCTGGTGACCAAGGGGCAGGTCATTGGCGGGGGGCAGCCGCTGGTGACCATGGTCAAGGAATCGGCGCCTCTGGAGGCCGTTGTGCTGGTGGAGAACAAGGATATCGGCCATCTGAAGAAAGGCCAGCGCGTGATGTTCAAGTATTCCGCCTACCCCTATCAGGATTACGGCATCCCGGAGGGGCGCATCACCGAAATCGCCACCAAGCCCTCCGAACAGTTGGGCAATAAATACCCCGTCCGGGTGGCGTTGATGTCGGAGGAGATCAGCAAGAATGGCGAGCGTCCCAAGAAACTGGAGATCGGCCTGGAGGGATCGGCCGAGATCAAGGTCGGCGAGAAGCGCCTGATCGAACTGGTTTTCCGCCCACTGTCGAAATACTTCAAGTCCGATCAGGAAGAGGAGAAAGCGGCGTCGTCGCCGCCCGTGGCAAAGGGTTAGTTCGAAGCGGCGGAAATTTTCCAAGGCACGAGGCGCATCGGGAGCAGGTCATGAGCAGAGAAGAAGCAGTCCGGTTCGTATTGAACAGCCACCTGATGTTCAGTGGTTTGAGCAATGACGACAAACAGTTGCTGGTGCCGTTGTTCGAGGTGAAGAATTACCGCGCCGGGGAGGTGATCGCAGAGCAGGGCCAGAACATGGCCGGGATGTATGTGGTGTACTCCGGCAAGCTCCGGTTGAAAGAGACCAAGGCCGGCAGACGCACCAGCCTGGGCGAGTTCGGGACTGACAGCACCTTTGGCGAATTTTCCCTGATCCAGGCCAAGCCGTGGGATTACCAGATCGCCGCCTCCGAGGATTGCAGCCTGCTGCTGCTGCCCGCCGACAAGGTGAGGCCGTTGCTGGCCAATCGCCCGACCATGTCGGCCACCTTCAAAACACAGGTGGGCCTGGTGGAGCTTGGGCAGCGTCTGCGCGGCATGCTGGGGGCGGCCAAATACACCCCGGAGCAATTCACCGCCATCTTGAGCCGCATCGGCATCAAGAAAGGCAAAAAAAGCAAGTATCTGTTCAAGCAGGACATGGAAGATCGCCGGTTGTATTACATCGAGACCGGTTCCGTGGACCTTGAGCGCACGCTCCTTTCCGGCGAGAAGGTGATTCTGGATCGTGTCGGCGCGCGCGAGCTTATCGGCGAGGGGGGCGCCCTGCCTGATCTGGGCACCAACGGCATCCAGCCGCACTCGGCGCTGTGCGCTGCTGACACCACCGTGCTGGTGATTAATGAGGCCGAGGTGCAGAAGATTCTGGCCATCAACCCGGCGCTGCACGAGAAACTGCGCGTGCGTTTCAACTCCATGCGCATCCGCGAGAAAGAGGAGAAGGACATCAAGAACCGCGCGGAAGGTGCGGATCAGCGCATCAAGCTCGCCGATTCGGTGACCGAGGAGGAATTCCTCGCCAAGCATGCCAAGGGACTGGACAGTTTTCCGAACGTGCGCCAATTCAGCGAGCAGGACAATGCCGCCGCCTGTCTGACCATGGTCGTGCAGCATTACGGCAAGTCGTTCACGCTGGGTCAGGTGCGCGAGATCGCCAATCTGTCCATCGCCAATCCGACACCGAATGCCATCATCACCGCCTCCGAGATCCTCGGAATTTCGGCACGCGCCTACGCCGTCACCTTTGAACAACTGGAGCGCATGAAGCTGCCTGTGATTGTCGGCTGGGAGGGATACCGTTATTCGGTGATCTACAAGATTACCGACAAGGAAGTGTCCTTCTCTGATTCCTTGTACGGTCAGGGCAGGGTGCCAAAACAGCAATTCATCACCAGCTGGACTCGGGCGCAGGTGGCCGGCGTTGAGCGCGAGGACCCCACCCGCGGCGTGGTCATCGGTCTGGATCCCACGGTGGAATTCACCCGGCTGGAGCCGCCGAAGAAACCCATACAGCATTTTCTCGACTATATCATCCCGCACTGGAAATATTTCGCCGAGGGGCTGCTTGCGGCGCTGACCATCAATTTTCTGGGCCTGGCCACGCCGCTTTTCGTGCAAAGCATCGTTGATACCGTGGTGGTGCACAAGGATGCAGATCTGCTCAAGATCATGCTGGTGGGCATGGCGCTGGTGACCTTTTTTACCGTGTTGTCCAAATCAGCACAGGCACTGTTGCTGGCCTATACCACGGCCCGGATCGATCTCAAGCTCGTGGCCGAATTCTACCGGCACGTGCTGAGCCTGCCGATGAATTTTTTCCTGAGCCGCAACAAGGGCGAGATCCTGGCTCGGTTCGGCGAGAATCAGAAGATCCGCCACATCATTGCCGGCTCGACCATCTCCACCATCATGAGCATGATTATGGTGGTGATCTATCTGTTCATGATGATTTCCTACAATGGCACGCTGACCACCATCGCCATGTGTTCCATCCCCCTGTACTTCCTGCTGCTGTGGTTTTTCGTGCCGCGCATCAAGGCACTGGCGCAGAAAACCTTCGTCACCAACTCCCAGTCGCAAAGCTATCTCATCGAGTCGTTGAACGGCATCGAGGCCGTCAAGGCGACTTCGAACGAGTACTTCGCCCGTTCCCGCTGGGAAAATCAGATGACCGAGACCATCAACCTGCAGTTCCAGAGCCAGCGGCTGGAACTGGTTTCCAGGGGGCTGTATGAAACGGTGCAGTCGGGCACCACCATCGCCATCTTGTTTTTTGGCGCCAGTTCGGTCATGGCAGGGCAGATGACCATCGGCGAACTGATGGGGTTCCAGATGCTGATGGGTTCGGTGATGGGTCCCATCATGAGCATGCTTGATTTGGTCAATCAATTCCAGGAGGTGCGCATCGCCATCGATCGCGTTGGCGACGTGCTTTCCGTCAAGCCGGAACAGAACATGCTGCAGCCGGACAGCATGCCTGCCACACTGACGCACACCCGTGGCGAGGTTACCTTCGAGGACGTCAATTTCAGCTATGTCGCCAATGGCAAGGAAAACGCCATCATGCGTAATTTCAATCTTGAGATAGAACCAGGCATGCGCGTGGCCTTCGTCGGGCCGTCAGGCTGCGGTAAGAGCACCATTGCCAAGATGATCCTGGGTTTCAACATCCCGCAGAGCGGCTTCTGCAAGATCGACGGCCGGGACATCCGCACCCTCGAACTGTCCTCGCTGCGCTCCAACATCGGCGTGGTGCTGCAGGACAGCTTTCTGTTCGGCGGTACGGTGGCGCAGAACATTGCTTTGGGCGATCCGGAACCGGATATGCAGGCGGTCAAGGAGGCCGCCCGGCTGGCGGGCGCCGATGAATTCATCATCCGCTACCCTCTGGGATACAACACACTCGTGGGCGAGAAGGGCATCGGGGTGTCCGGTGGCCAGCGTCAGCGCATTTGCATCGCCCGCGCGCTGTACCGTCAGCCCAAGATCCTCATTTTTGACGAGGCCACCAGCGCTCTCGACAACGAATCCGAGGCGCGCATCATGGAAAACATGCAGGGTATACTGGCGGGGCGTACTTCGTTTTCGATTGCACACCGCCTGACGACGGTGATGGATTCCGACATGATCTGCTTCATCAAGGATGGCCAGGTACAGGAGAAAGGGACGCACAAGCAACTTTTGGACAAGGAATATCTCAAATCCATGGGGTACAAAGGCTTGTATTACACCATGGCACAGACCCAGTTTGATTTGCCGCCGTTGGATCTGGGTTCCCCACAAGAAGCGCCGGTATTGCAACGAGTCAATTGAACGTCTTAAAGAATCCTGAGGCCATAGCATGAGCAGTGATGATAAAACGGTGATGTTTACCGGTACTGTGGAAGTCCCGGCCCGGCCCGTCAGCGCCGCCGCCGGTCCGTTGCCATGCAAGCTCATCTGTTTGGAACCCAGCCGGCTGCCGGATCCCGCAGGACTGGGTCTGGAGATCGACCTGAGCGGCAAGGAACAAACCGTCGGCCGCGGCGAGGAAAACACCGTGCCGTTGAACGCCACCGGCATCTCCAAAAAGCACGCGCGTTTCTATTTCAGCAGCGGCAGCTGGCGGGTGCAGGACATGGGCAGCACCAACGGTGTGCACGTGAATGATGCCAAGGTCGAGGACGCACCTCTGAAGGCCGGCGATACCATCAAAATCGGCAAGATTCCGTTTCAATTCGTGATGGTGCGTCCGGACATCAAGGGCACCGTCACCAAGGATGGCAAGAAGCATGATGAGGATTTTGATCCGGACAAAACGGTTTCCGAGCGCACCATGTTCGTCGGCTCCAACCTGATGGCGGCGGCCATGCTGCTGGATGCAAAGAACAAACAACAGGAGGCCGAAAAACGGGCGGCCGCCGCGCCAGTCCGTGGGGGTGCGGGGCGAAAGGCGGCGATGACGCCCGCCGTGGAGCAGAAAAAAGTCGGCATTATTAAATGGGTTGCGGCGGCGGTATTGCTGATTGTCATCATCGGCGGATACTGGTTTTTGGGCCGCGGCAGTTCCGGCGTGGAGGGCGTGTTGAAAAATTCCCGGGCCGAGGTCAAGGCCTTTATGCGCGACAGCGAGGATAGCGCCGGCCGCTATACCGCTGCCGAGCATCAACAGCAGACTACACAGCTCGGCAACATGATGGCGGAATTGAGCGAGGCCACATCGCAATATCCTGATTCGGAGGAGCTGAAGGCGGTAGAGGCTGAGGTACTGTTCCTGCAATTCGAGCGCAACTTGCTGAATCTCATCCAGCAGGGCAAACCTGATCAGGCCATTCCCCTGCTGGCCCAGGTGCAATCGGAATTTGGCAAGCTGAGTACGGGCAGCACGGCCACCAAGGATGAGGACAGCAGGAAAATTTATACGGATGTCGCCAATCTGCTCGAATTGGCGGGACCTGTCATCCAGATCAAGACATTCGCCCGGCGTTATCCGAATCCTGCCAAGGACGCCAAGGTCGCCCCGTCCAAGGCGGAAATGGAACAGATCAAGAAAATGCGCGATCAGTTCTCCGAACTGCGCAAGAAGAACAATCTGGCGCTATCGCTCAATTACCTGCTTTTTAACAGTATCGTGGGCGATGTGGACGACAAGGATGCGGTGGTGGTCGACAAGTGGGGGGCCATGACCGGCACTAACTAACCTGACGGTGCTGCAAAGAGGTTGTTTTTAGTCTGCGGCATGAGGTATGATTTCCGAATAGAAATAACAAATTAGCCTTGCGTCGCAGGGTTTGGTTTAAGATTCCAGCCGACAGGGGGGATGGAATGGGCAGCAGTATGCGGCGAGGATAACTGGGGATGCGCACGTATTTACGCCCGCCCGCCGGACGCATCGGTTTGTCCCTTCTGCTCTGGGCGATTCTTCCCCGCCTACTCATTGCGCAGGAACCCACCCCCATAAACACCGATCTGCCGGCAGCGGAGGAGGAGTCCGTTGCGTCGCTCGCCCAACGCTTTGAATCCGTGACCAGTGAAGAGGCGGGGCGCGATCTAATTGAGCAGGTGGTCGCCGCAGTGCGTCCGGGCGCGGAGGGATTTTTCAGTCACAAGAAAATCTCGGAACTGCGCCAGAGTGAGATCGCCGATCTCGGGCGCAACCGCAATCTCGCCGTCGCCATCAGGCAGCGCGAGCGTGATGTGGCCGACGCAGCTCTGACCGGGAGCGCTGCAGCATTCGATCCGTTTTTCTCAGTAGCGCTGAATCACTCACGCTTTGATTCCTATCACCGCACCAGCGATGTCTACCGGCTGCGGGATAAGTTCAGCCAGGTTGACTTCACCCAGTTGCAACTGGATTTTTTCCAGCTGTCACACGGCGTTCCGAACACGAGTTCCAATTTCGTCTGCGCCGTGGTGGATGGTGAGCTGGCAAACCCCGAATGCCAATCCAATGTCCTTGCGAACAAACAACTGGAGTTTGCCAGTTTCCACATGCACGACCAGTTTCTCTGGGGTTCCCAATTTATCCTGGTCAAAAATTTCTCCTGGGGCGGCAACCCGGACCCCCTCACCAGCGGCAACATCCGCGTGGAACTCGACGTCACCAGGGAAAAGAAGGATTTCTTTTCCTTTCCTGGATTTCTCGAGGGGCCGGTGCCCAGCGATCCCGCACTGGGTGTCGTGGCCCCGATCAACGTCGGCAGCCGTCTGCCGTGGACTTCCTTTCTCGATCTGTCGTTTGAAACGCCCCTGCCCTACACCAAGAATTTTGGCGAATACGGCAATACCAGTTCAATCGGCATCAAAAACAGCGCCATCGGTCTGCAGGAGGCCGATTGGAATATGGCGGCGACGTTCAACCAGGTTCTGGGCAATCCATTCGGTCTTCGGGATCAAAACGGCAATTTGATCGGGCTCATGCAGAGATACTGGCAGCTCATCGGCGCGCTGAAGCAGGTTCAGGTACTGGCCGCCCAGGATCAAATCCTGGAACAGATTGTAGCCAGCACCCGCCGGCAGTTCGATCAGCAACTGGTCACCGCCTACGACATGGCACAAGCCGAGGCCCAGCTGCAGAACCTGCGCGACAGCGAGCAGATCGCCTGGAACAATTACGTGCTGGCCTCCAACGCAGTCGCTGATTTGCTGGATTATCCCCCGGATACCATCATAGTTCCCAGCGGTTACGCGCAGGCTTTTGCCATGGAATATACGGTCGACGCCGCTGGCGTCCGCCGCACAGCCCTCGACAACCGCCGCGAGTTGAAGTCCGCCCAGGGCGAGGTGGACAAGGCGCAGAACAATCTCAACTTTGCCGAAAATCAGGTGCGTCCGGATCTCTCCCTTTCCGCCTCCGCTGTGCTCGCCCAGAACAACACGGCATTCGGCTATCAGCACGTGACCGGGTCGTTGCTGAACCTTTTTGAGCCCGACAGCAGCGATTTTTTTGTGGGCATCAGCTATCGCCTGCCATTTGGTTTGCAGGCCGAGAAATCAAGGCTGGGACAGGCACGCAACGCCATGACCATTGCCATGGACAATCATGCCCAGACCGAACTGGGCGTCACCCAGCAGGTTGACAACGCCCTCGCCGGTTTTTTAAGCGCCCGCGCCCAGAAGCAGTTGGCGCAGCAAAGGATGGAGCTTGCAGAACTGGCCTATGCCAAGGTGGAACGGCTCAAAAACCTGGGGTTGGCCAGCCAGTTTGAGCTGTTGCAGACTTTGAACGATATGCTGAGCGCCCGCTCCAACTACATCGATGCCACGGTGGGCTATCATCAGGCCTATGTGCAGTTGCAAGCCAGCGAAGGGTTGTACGAATGAACCCAGCGGCCAACATGAATGAGCATACCGCCATCCGTCGGCAGACCCGGCGCAAGACCATGGTGGCGGTGCTGTTTGCCGCGCTCACCGGCGGAATACAGGCGCAGGAAACGCCGGCGGCGCCGTCCGATGCGGCTGCGGACAAGGAGGTCAATACGGCCTCGGTGAAGGTCGCAAATCTGCAAACTGCCGATGGCGTGGCGGAGCGGGAGAAGGCCATCAACGACGTGATTCGCGCCGCTTTCAACGCCAAGAGCACGGAAGGCGTGTGGCAGACGCTGGCCGGCAAGAAACTGGTGGAGATCGATCCGCACGCGGTGGCGCTGGCGGCGTTGAACAAGAACCTGTCCATCCAGGTATCGCATCTGAACAAGGAGATTGCCGCCGCGGCGCTGGACGAGGCCCGGGCCCTGTTCGATCCCGTCCTGAACCTGTCGTTCAACTACAGTGACAGCCGGGATTTCCTGCGTAACGAAACCGTGGCGCGATTCCACAAGGCGACGGTGCATTGCACCGGCGTGGTGGCGACCGATCCGCCAGAGTGTGCGGTGATTAACAACGATCCGAACCTGGATCCTGGAGGTCCGGGAACCGGCGTGTACGCGCGTTCCAATGATTTCCTGTTCTTCAGCAGCGGTTCGCCGGTCCAGTTCCTCGGCTATACCCAGCCGCGCCCGGCGATTTACAAGGTGCAAAGTCAGGTCGCCCATCCGGACGGCGTCACCGGTGATAACGAACAATATAACGCGGATTTTACCGTGACCCAGCTGCTGCCCTGGGGGCCGAGCCTGAGCTTCAACTACGAAACGGTTTACAAGACGGCGGATTTCATCAATAACCCGGACAGCCCGCAGGTGTCGGCGGGCAGTTATCACCGGCCCTGGACGGTTAACACGTCACTGTCGTTGACCATGCCACTGCCCGGCAGCGCTGGCTTCGGCCCCGACGCGGCCCAGGCCGATGTCGATGTGCACAAGTCGCTGCTGGGCAATGAACAGGCGGTATGGAACGTCAAGGACGTTATCAATAGCACCTTGCTGGTTGTAGACATCACATTTTGGAACCTAGTCGGGGCCACCAACAACTTTTACGCCGCGTTGGAAAACCAGCGCAGCGTGGAACAGTTGCTGAAGAAGACCGAGGAGATGTATCAGCTGCGCGAGATTACCGATTACAATCTTTCCCAGGTGCAGGCCGAGCTGGAGCGGGTGAAAAATCAGGTTGAGCAAACGAAGAACGCCTACATCAGCGCCTCCAACGCACTGCAACCATTGCTGGACAGCGGTGCGGACGTGGTCTACCTTCCCATCCAGTACAGCGTCAGCCTGGTTACGCCGCTCGAGGTGGACCCGGCTCAGCTCAGGCGGGAGGACGTCGCGATGAATCCGGTGCTGCAGGCGGAGGATTACAACGTCCAGTTGCGCGACGTCGATGTGAAGCAAAGCGACATCAACCGCCAGCCCAACCTGACCCTGAATGCCAATCCCCAATGGCTGCAGTCGAACAGCGTCTTCGGCTATTCCGAATGGCCCACGGCCATGAACAAGTTCTTCTCGCCGGACATCATCACCCAGACCTATACACTGCGTCTGGTGCGGCAGTGGGGCAACCAGGCGCTGGAGTCCCAGTATGCCGGTAACAAGGCCCTGCTTGAGAGGGAAAAGCTGATACTCCGCAGCGCTGAAAACACGCAGGTGCACAATCTGAGCGATGCCACGGTGGGGCTGATCAGCGCGCGGGCCCGCACGGATATTGCGCGCCGCAACTGGCAGCTGGCGCAGACCGCTTATCAGAAATCCGTCGATCAACAACGCGCGCGCACCGTGACTGAATACGAAATCATCCTGCAAAGCCAGAATCTGTTGCAGGCCACCAATAATTGGATTAGTGCGGTCATCAGCGCCAAGGAGGCCGAGGCCAGCGTGCTGGCGGCCCGTGGCGAACTCGTGGCCAAGTATGCCGAACGCACGGCCCAGACCGCCGCCGAGGAGGGCCGGGTCAAGGCACTGGCGATGGAAAACATCATCCCGCTTTTTGCCGGCAAGGTGTTCCATGATCGGTGAGCGTTCAACTCCGCGGTTGTTCGCCCTGCTTATGGCGGGCGGCCTGTGCGGCTTAAACGCCGGACTGGCCGTTGCCGCGGATGAGGCAGCCGGCACGGCACAGGAACAGGCGCGACTCGTTGACCTTCTGGGCGTGGACAGGCCGCTGGTTTCCGACGAGGTACTGAAGTCCGTTGCCAGGGAATTAACGCAGGGACAGGGTGCCCAGCTGTATGTGGAACCCAGAAAGGTTCGATTGCTGCCTCTGCGCGCCGCCGCCTTGGAGGCGTTGCAGAAGAATCTGAGCATCACGGTTGGACATGAAAGTGCCGAACTGGTTGAACAGGCCATCAAGGAGGCCGACGCGATCTTCAATCCAACGTTTTTATTCAATGTCGGCTTTGATCAGAGCACCACCTATGAACGCAGTCATTTTGGCACCGTGAGCATACAGACATTCTCGCCCTGCTTTTTCGGCTGCAACGGGGATCCCCTGGGTTTTGGAGGCCCATCCCCCCTTACGGGGGTGAATGGGTCGATTACCATCCCTCCTGATATATTGCATCCAGGGACCCCGCGGGTGAACCTGCTGCAATTTATCCAGGTAAGTTCCAGTTCCTTGCCCCCCGGACATCTCTGCAATCAGGATCCGGTGCTTGCCAGCGGCTTCTGTATGAAGGAAGTCGATGCCAGTACGAGTTCGAAGACGGGTCCGACACGCACCATGAAATACAGCGTGGAGGTCGATCAGCAACTGCCGTGGGGCCCGAGCTTCAGTGTCGGCCTCTTCACCACCGATCACAAGGTGTATTACAACCAGGCACAACGCCTGTCTTTCAACCGGCCATACGCCACCACCATGGTGTTCAACATGACGCTGCCGGTGCCGGGCGGCAAGGATTTCGGCCCACAGGCGCCCAACGACGTGAGTTTGCGGCAGGCGGAAAAGAGCGCCGAGCGCGCCGTCTGGGATTTACGATCCATCATCAACTCCACACTACTCGAAGTGGATAACAGCTACTGGCAGCTGGTGCGCAGTATTGAAAATCTCGCCGTAGTCATAGACAACCGCCAGCACATGGAAAAAATCGCCGAGCACACAGCGCATCTGTATTCGCAGGGACTCACGACGGCCTATGGCAAGGCCCAGGTCGATGCCGAACTGGCGAATCTGAAGACCGAGGAGGAGGCCGCCAAGGTGGCCGTAATCACGGCCTCGAATAATCTGGCCCCTTTGCTAGAGACTTCCGGCGAGTCCACCGATCCCTACCTGATCCTGCCGCGTGACTATCTGCCGTTGCTGGACAAGCTGCTGGTTGTGGATGCCGGGCAGGCGGTGCAGCAGGGGCTGGCGCACCGTCCGGATCTGGCCGCCGAAAGAGTGTCGAAGGAACAAAGCGAAATCGCGCTGGAATTCCAGCGCCACCAGTTGCGCCCAGATCTGAAGCTCACCGCCAATGTAACTGCGGCGCAGGATAACTCACAGATCGGCTACCGGACCTATTGGAAGAGCATAGGCGCCGTGGGCGATCCAGACACCTTGTCCAAAAATTACAATTTGAATTATCACTATCCATGGGGGAACCGCGCCTTCAAGGCGCAATTCGTGCAGGCGGAAAAGAGCGACGAGGCGGAGGCGCTGACCGTACGCAACGTGGAGAACACCGTCGGACAGCAGGTGAATGACGCCCTTGCCGCTGTCTTTGCCGCCCGGGCGCAGGTTGATATTACCGAAAAAAATGTGAATTTTGCCCAGACGGCCTATGACAAGTTGGTCAAGCGTCGTGAGATCGGCGGCGACGTGCGCGAACTGGAGTTGGTGACCAAGTCGCAGGAATTGCTGGCGGCCAGACTGAATCACATTAATGCCCTCATCAATAACAAGATTGCCGAGTCAAACCTGCTTGCGGCGCAGGGCATCATTGCCGCGGCCTATGGCGAGGCCACCGCGCCGAGCAGCGTGGACATACAGCGCCTGGAGTCGCTTGCCGGCTACGGGGTGTTCAAGTATTTCCCGCAAATATTCGGACATACCACTTCCCGCAAGACCACCACCGGCGATCAGAAATAGCACACCGTTAATCGTGAGTACGGGAGCCCCCGCCCTTCGTTCCACCGTTGCCTAAAGGGAGGGCACGGTTGCCGCTGGTGACGACCCCATGACCCTGGGACTTTTCTGCCATCCCGAAGATGAATTTGCGTCGCAGCTGGCGGCGCGGATGAACGCCGCGGCGACGGCATCCTGCCAGATTTTCGATCTCTCCTGGCGGAATGACCCGGTTCTGGTGCTAAGCGATGAAACCCTCAAGTGTTGTGGCAGGGACTTGAACGGATTCGATTGGCTGTGGGTTCGCGGATTGCCCTATATGGACCCCGTGTTGCCGTCGCCGTTGCGCGCGGTGGACTGGACCCTCTGGCGTTACGACCATTTGGTCGAGCAGCAGCGCTACAGCGCATGGGAAAGCCTGCTCTCGGAACTGGAGCGGCGGGGCGCAAGGTTGATCAATCCGCGCCGGCTGCTCCGCCGGCAATTCATGGTCGCTGAACATTTGCTCTATCTACGACGCCGTGGGTTTCAAATCCCGGAATTGCTGTGTAGCAATGACATGATGTCGGTGCTGGCGTTCACAGCGCGGCATCCCCGCGTGCGCTGGCGGCCGGCCACGGGACGTGCCGCCTGGCAGCGGTTTACAGAAAAGCAGCGCCTGTTTTTAATCACCCCCGACAAGCCGCCCGTGGTACTCACCGCCTGCGCCGGGCATCGACAGTTGCGGGCCTGGATTTTTGGCGGCGAAAACCTTTTGTGCATGAACGTGGAGCCGGCAGCAATGCGGGACGTGGAGGAACTTGGCGTCCCCACCGATCATGGCGAACTGGTCAGGCTGGAATCGCTGGAGATGTGGTCGCCGTTCATGCTGGGCAAGGAGGAGGTGAGCGAATTTAAGCGACTGGCCGATGTTGAGGGAGCCTTGTTGTTTGAAGTGAACTTTGACGTGACCGCCGACGGGAAGGTGATAATCTTCTGTGTGGATTATGATCCGCCCTTGGAGTCGTTGCCGCCGTCTGTACAGGCCCATCTCTTGGAAGCCCTATCGCGCCGGTTGTTGGGATTCACTGCGGCTGATGGGACCGCACAGCATCTTTTACCGACACGAGTCGAACGGCCGGTCTTGTTTTTGCGCCGCATGTTGCAGCTTCAGTTCGAGATGGAGCAGAGCAAATATCAGGATGCGGAGAATTGATGGCAATAACGCCACGGACAGGGAAATTTGCATCTTGGTGGTCGTGATGCATCTGGATCATCGCAAGGCGCTTAGGGAACGCGGCGCATGCTATTCGCGCTGGGTACTGGGGATACAGCGCCGCACCGTATATCTTGTGCCCCCGTCATCGATGGATCTCGAATGGATGTCCGAACAATTCGGCAATCCGGAAATCTCCGAGATGTTTGGTTATCGCAATTTGGGCACGCCAACCATGATCCGCCGCTACAATGCGGGCACGCTGGTCGTGGCCACCATAAAGTTGGTGGCCACCCGTGAACGCATCGGCTTTCTGATCATGTATCCGCCGGCGAAATTCGATTTCTGGGAGTTCGGCTATGCCATTACGGATCCCACGCACCGCAATGCCTTCCACGCTTTGAACGCCACGGATGCGGTCGGGCATTACATGTTTGAGCATCTGGGCGCAACCCTCTGCGGCTGGCGCACGCGTGATGATAACCAGGCCGCCGGTGCCGTCGTGCGCCGGCTGGGATACACGCCAGGCGAGATCATCGAGGAGGGCGGGCATCATTACACCATTTACCGATTGAGCAAGGAGGGATGGAAAAGGCGGCGCGAGAAGCTGGAACGCGGGGAACAGGAGACGCCGAATAAATCACCGCTTTTTTTCACCCTGCCGCCGCCATACGACCCCATTCTTCATCGTTAGCAGGCGGCCGCAAGCAGGGCCTGCGACTGCAAAATGAAAAGCAAAACCTCGGAATTGGCCCGCATACTCGAGCTGCCGCCGCTCATTCAACTGTCACGTCTGCCCGGCATGCGGCGGCCGGTGACGAAGCTGGCGTTTCATTGGATGCTGGGAGAACGTTGTGCCATGCTGTCACGCTGGGTATTGGGGATACAACGCCGCACTGTTTATCTCGTGCCGCCCTCGGTGGAAGATCTGGAATGGATGTTCGATCAGTTCCACAATCCGGAAATTTCAGAAATGTTTGGTTACCTTCACTTGGGCGGCCCGATCATGATTTACCGTTATAGTGCGGGTGCCCTGATTGTCGCGACCATCAAGTTGGTGGCTACGCGGGAACGCATTGGGTTTTTGATCATGTATCCTCCTGCGGAACTCAGGTTCTGGGAATTCGGCTATGCCATTCCCGACCCCGCGAACCGGAATGCCTTCAATGCGTTGAATTCCACGGATGCGCTTGCACATTACATGTTCGAACATCTGGAAGTGTCACTGCTGGGCTGGCGCACCCGGGAGGATAATCGTACCGCCGATGCGGTAGTGCGACGTCTGGGATACCCGCCGGGCGAGCGTATTGAGGAATTGGGACATCGTTACACCCTCTACCGTTTGAATCGGGAGGGATGGATGAAGCGCCGGGAGAAGCTGGAACGTGGTGAGGCACGACAGCAAGCTGGGCACCCAGCCTTTTTTGTCTTGCCACCTCCGTATGAACCGATAACTTAATTGATATAATATTTGTATACAGTGTCAAATTAAAATATACATTAGTAATTTATTTTTTGTACTGCAGCATGAGTTTAGACAATGAATAAATTTTTAATTAGTGTTTTAAAACAATAAGTTAAAATTAATTTAGTTTTGTACGCCTGTTAAACAAGGTAATGGCACGCCAACTGCACTCACATGCGTAGCCATTGCGAAATGGCCGTACTACACAGACTTATCAACCATTCTCGTTAAGATGAGGAGATTCATCATGGGGTTATTCGGCAAAGGTGGTGATGGCGGCGGATCCGGTGGTCATAACCAAGGTATGGGGGGCGCCAGTGCTGGTAGCGGCTCCACTAAGTCCGGCGGTGACGCCAACGCCACGGGTGGCGGCGGCAAGGGCGGTGGAAGCAGCGCTGGCAAGGGCTCTTCGGGCGCCAGCGGCGGTTCCGCTTCGGGCGGCAAGGGCGGTGGCGCTTCTGACAACACCTCCATCGGCAGCATCAACGTCAGCGGCTAATTAAGCAGTCGACTGTTCGTTGAAGGGCAGTTATTAACCATTAAGAGAGGAGATTCAACATGGGTTTATTCGGCAAAGGTGGTGGTAGTAGCGGATCCGGTGGTCATAACACAGGCATGGGAGATGCTGGTGCTGGCAGTGGCTCTCAGAAGTCCGGCGGTGACGCCAACGCCACGGGTGGCGGCGGCAAGGGCGGTGGAAGCAGCGCTGGCAAGGGCTCTTCGGGCGCCAGCGGCGGTTCCGCTTCAGGCGGCAAGGGCGGTGGCGCTTCTGACAACACCTCCATCGGCAGCATCAACGTCAGCGGCTAATTAAGCAGTCGACTGTTCGTTGAAGGGCAGTTAATTAACCATTAAGAGAGGAGATTCAACATGGGTTTATTCGGCAAAGGTGGTGGCGGTGGCGGTTCCGGTGGCTCGAACACGGGCATGGGAGACGCCAGTGCGGGAAGCCACTCTACTAAGTCAGGCGGTGACGCCAACGCCACGGGTGGCGGCGGCAAGGGCGGCGGAAGCAGCGCTGGCAAGGGCTCTTCGGGCGCCGGCGGCGGTTCCGCTTCAGGCGGCAAGGGTGGTGGCGCTTCTGACAACACCTCCATCGGCAGCATCAACGTCAGCGGCTAATTGAAGTTAAGCGCTTGTAACCAACGGGGGCATGTGATGAGCATGCCCCCGTTGTGTTTTTAAAGAATCTTTGATGGAGTGAGTCTGGAAAACAGGCTACGGATTTGCTCCAGGCAGAGCTTACAAAATCCATGGCTGGATTCGCATGAAAAATAAAGTCCATTGGCTGTTGCGCATCTGGGGCTACCAGTGCTTGCGCAAACCAGTGATCGATCTGGTCTTCCCCTTATGGGCGGGAAGCCGCGGCATCTACTGGTCACGCTGGGTCTACGGCATCCAGCGCCGGACGGTTTACCTGGTGCCGCCGGCGAAGGAAGACCTAGGCTGGGTATTTAACCACTTCAACAGCCAGGAAATATCCGAAATGTTCGGTTTCCAGACGCAGGGAACGCCAAATATGATATTGCGCTACTCTGAAGGCACGCTGGTGTTGGCCATCATCAAGGCGGTGGCGACCCATAAGCGTCTCGGTTTCCTGGTCATGTTCCCACCAATCCGGGGCAACAATTATTGGGAATTTGGCTATGCCCTGCCGGACCCGGCCGATCGTAACGCCTTTCATGCGCTTAATACGCATGACGCCGTCGGGCACTATATGTTCGATCATATGAATGTGCCGCTATGTGGTTCGCGCTCTCGCGATGATAATCACGCCGCTAATGCCGTGATCCGGCGTCTGGGTTACAAACCCGTAAACAGTTGCGAGCAGAATGGGCACAAATACGAGTTTTTTGCGATGTACCAGGAAGACTGGCAAAGGCGGCGGAAGAAGCTTGCGCGCGGAGAAGAGCGGGAAAACACCGGTCGTCCACTGTTTTATACTTTGCCTCATCCCTACCTTCCTGTGGTTTAAGTATGGATAGAGTGGCGGATCTCGCGGAAGTCGGTCCCCAAATCGTCCTTTAAATCGGCTAGGCTAGCGCCATGGATATGCCGGTGATCGCGATGTTCGCCGATCGCAACAGCGAACAGCTGACCCGTGCCGCTGACGCGGTACGGCGCGAAGGTGGCGAGCCCAAGGTCTTCGACATTCAATTGGGGGGCGCAAGCCGCTCGCGCATGACCTGCGGAACGCAAAGTCTTGTCTGGGACGACATGGACTTTGGGGACATCCGCGCAATTCATGTGCGTTGCACTTCACCCAATACCCTGCCGACGCCGCCCCCGATCCTTAACGTCGGTTTTTACAGCGACTGGCGAGGTCAATTCCTGCGCGAGCAGGAATACCAGGCGGCCGCCTATGGCTTCTTCGATGAACTCGCGGCGCGCGGCAAACTGGTGGTCAATCCCCTGACCGCCGGTTACATCGATCACAATACCAAGTCGCAGTTTTACGCCAAGTTGCATTCATGGGGCTTCGATGTGCCCCGTACGCTGACCACCAATGATCCAGCGGTGGCGGAGTTGTTTATCGCGGCGAACAGTGAAGTCGTCGTGAAACCTGCCATGGGCATTGGTTCGACCCGCCTCATCACACCGGCGGATCGGCGGCGCCTCGGGGAATTCCGCGCCTGCCCGGTGTTGATGCAGGAACGCGTCCGCGGCCATGTCGTGCGCGCGCACGTGGTGGCGGATGCGATGGTACTGGCCCTGCGCATTCGCGCCGAACACGTCGATTCACGCACCAGCACGGAGGGCTTTGACTACTACGCCATGCCCGGCAGGGAACAACAGCGCGTGGTGGAAGCCACGCGCCGGCTGGGGCTGCATTTCGCGGCGTGGGACCTCATTGTCACAAATGAAGGAAGGCACGTTTATCTCGATTGCAATCCGGGGCCGTATCTTCTCTGGATCGGGCCTGAATTTGTGGCCGCCGTATTGACGCAACTGGCGCGTTATCTGGTGACTTACGCGCGCAGGGAATCCCTTTCGGCCGCCGCCGCCGCCGTGGAGCCCGTGCCGCCCCCTGTGGGGTCGTGAACCGTGAGGAGGATACTGCTGATCGCCGACATGGAAGGCATCGCCGGCGTGGATATGCTGCCCTCACTCATCGCCGGGACAGCCGAATATGACGCCGCCTGCATGCGCATGACCGTGCAGGTGAATGCAATGATCGAAGGATTTGCCGCTGCCGGATACGACGAAATCATTGTCAGTGACAGTCATCGCGGGGGCGCCAAGGGCACCAATGTGCGGCCGGAATCGCTGCATCCACTGGCCCGGCTGGTGCTGGACGAGGATGCCTACGCTGCATTTTATTTTCGTGATGTCGAGGCCGTGGCCTGCATCGGCATGCACGCGCCCGCCGGAACGCAGGGCTTCGCCGCGCATACGGTCAGTGTGCAGTGCGACTGGTGGTCGCATGGCCGGCGTTTGAGCGAGACTGACATCGTGCTGGCGCTGGCAGCGGAGCAGGGGTTGCCGGTGGCGCTGATCGCGGGCGATGACGTCCTGTGCGGAACTCTGCCGCCGGCGGTTCCTCGTGTCCAGATCAAGACCAGCCGCGATCCGGAGTCGGCTGTATCCATGGACGAGACTGCGGCGTGCGAGACTTTGCGCAAGGCTGCTGCCGGCACGATCCCTGTGCGGCTGCCGCCGCCGCTCGCACAGCCGCTGGAAATCGTATTCAAGAGCCGCTGGCAGGCGGAATGGGCAGCACTGCGAGGTGCGCGACGCTGCTCCGAATATCGCATTGCGGTGGAGGGCGGAAGTTTCCGCGAACGCTACGAACGGGGCCACCGGCTCGTCCTCGACACCATCACCGGGGTCATTCCGGCGGTGCGCGGCGCTCCGGGCAGTACGGAGTTGGCAGAGGACATCACGGAGTTGATCACGCGACCGGTGGTGACAATGGAGAATGAAGTCCGCCCCCTCCCCACCGGTGATCTGCGCAAGACCGCACAGATGTTTCTCCACTGCACGACATTCTCCGATGAGTTCGGCGTCGTATTACGAGCCCTGATTCTGCACATGCTGGAGGCTTGGGCGCCCAGCGTGTATGCAGAGCTTGAGTTGTCCCCGGTTTTGGGAGATGCCCTGCGGGAATTGCGGCGGATACCTCTGACCTTTCCATGCGCACTCAAACCCCACGAAGGCATGGCGCGCGTGGATGCGTGGTATATCCTGAAAGAACGTCGGTTAACCGGCTGTGAGATGGACCTCGAATCATTGCGGGGCTATGTGCGTCATCTGCATGCAGAAAGGGCGTTTATTTATGCCTTTATCATCGCCGGCATGACGGAGAGTCTTGGCGTGGACACGGGAATGCGTTTCCCCGATCGCCCCCTGCGCGGACAATCGCGGACCTATGATTTGTATTGGGTCGCACACGAATTTTTCTTTGCCGCACACTACTTGTGCCGGCCATTATCTTTTGCAGGGTGGGAGACACGCACGGAGGAGTTGTTGATAGCGGTGCCGTGGTTGCTGCGGCAGGGGCACGCCGATCTGGCCGCCGAGGTGGCCCTATGCCTGCAATTGATGGGGGAATACGCGGCGCCGCGTCACCGGCAATTGCTGGAATTCCTGCTCGCCGCGCAACGCCCGGACGGCGCGCTGCTGGACGGTTCGCTGGGTGATCCTCCGGAATTGCTGGCGGACCACGCGACCGGCGTGCTGCTGCTGGCGCTGGCGGGTGCGGAGGAGTGGAATCGCCGACGGAGCACCGGACCATGACCACGCGCGGAAATATGGTCATCACCGGCGCATCGACCGGAATTGGCGAGGCCTGTGCTCTTCATTTCGCGCGCGCCGGTTTCACGGTATACGCCGGTGTGCGCAATGACAGTGATGCCGGGCGGCTACAACGATCCAGTCCGAATCTTCAACCGGCGCTGCTTGATGTGACTGTCGAGTCGTCAATTGAGCGCGCCATCGAGCATATCGCGGCGCAGACGGGTGCCGCCGGCTTATGCGGCCTCGTCAACAATGCGGGCATAGCCGTGGCCGCACCGCTCGAATGTGTCTCCCTGGGAAAATTCCGCCGGCAACTGGAGGTCAACGTCATCGGTGCGCTGGCGGTGACGCAACGTTGCCTGCCATTGCTGCGCCAGGGGAGGGGAAGGATCGTGAACATGAGTTCGGTGTCGGGCCTCGTCGCGCCGCCATTCGTGGGGCCCTATGCCGCGTCAAAATTCGCACTGGAGGCGCTGTCGGATGCCCTGCGGCTGGAACTCAAACCATGGCGCATTCACGTGGCCGTGGTCGAACCCGGACCGGTGGCCACGCCGATCTGGCAGAAGTCCCGCGACGCAGTCGCCCAGTTCATGGAAGATCTGCCGCCGACATACCGCATGCTTTACGGGCAGGCGACGCAGCAAATGGCGCGGGTCATGGAAGACGCGGCCGGCGCCGCCGTGCCCGCCGACTGGGTGGTTGCCGCGGTCGAGCACGCGCTGCTTTCACCACGTCCCCGCACGCGCTATCTCGCCAGTCGCGGCATGCGGTTCACCATGTGGTTGAGCCGGCTGCTTCCCGATCGCTGGCGCGATCGCGGGCTCCTGAAGCATTATGGATTGCCGGACTGAAGCGGGTCGATATTCACGTTGTGTCTGAACAGATTCGCCGGGTCATAACGGCGCTTGAGTTGGACCAGGCGTTCATAGTTGGCGCCGTAGACGGCGTGTTTAGTCGTTGGCGCGGCGTCAGCGCCGACATAATTCACATATACACCACCGCTCGATTCCGGAATCAGGGCCTGGTGCAGTTCCCGAACCCACCGCATGGAGTCGGCCGGATCTTCCTCAAGCTGCCATTGGGTGGTGATGGCAATGCCGAAAGTGGCGTCCCTGTGTGCGAAGGCGGTGGCCTGTGGAGCGACCCGACCCATGGCGCCGCCCAGATGTTCAATGACAGTATAAAAATCCGCGTCGGTCGCATGTGATGTGTGTTCGGCAATGATATTCAAGACCGGGTCCGTAAGACCCTGCAGAAAATGCGCGCGCCAGTAATGGCCGAGCCCCGACGGGAATGCGCCCACGTTGGCTTGATGAATGGCGGCATAAGTCCTGGGCGCAAAGTCATCGATCATGGGCGTGGAAAACCTGCGTAAAGGGGCAAGTATGTGCTCCGCCTCCGACGTCGGACCCGCGTGCAGGGCGGCGACGAATGCAACCGCTGATCCGCTGCGTTGACGGCGCATGCCTAGATATGCCGTGGTGGCATCGGACAATCCCGCCACATAGTCGCGATAGAAATGCAATAACTCTCGGCAGCGCTGAAGAGGATACGCCACGTGACCGCCATACAACGGTGGAATGGAATGCAGCTTGTAGCGCAGTGACGTCGCCACGCCGAAATTGGCGCCGGCGCCGCGCAGCGCCCAGAACAGCTCGGGATCGCGATGTTCATCCACCGTCACACGCCCGCCCTGCGCATTTATCAGTTCAACGTCGATCAAGTTGTCGCAGGCCAGCCCAAAGAGGCGGGTCAGCGCCCCATAGCCACCGCCCAGGGTCAATCCGCCGATACCGACGTCCGGGTTGAAGCCGCCCGGCGTGGCCAGTTGATGTGGCGCGGTGGCGGCAACCATTTCACCCCAGGTTGCGCCGCCGCCGGCGGCGACAGTGCGGTCGACGGGGTTGATTTGTATCTTCTTGAAACGTGCCAGATCCAGCAGCACCGAACGATCCGCGCTGCTGTGGCCGGCGATGCTGTGGCCGCCGCCGCGCACGGCAATGCTGGCATCGTGCGCCGCCGCGAATTGCACGGCCTGCCGCACGTCCTCCGCGTCGGCGCATTCCACGATGATATGCGGGCGTTGATCGATGGCCGCATTCCAACCGCGGCGTCTGCGCTCGTACGCTGGTGATCCGGGCATGTGCAACCCGCCGCGCAACGCGGCGGCAAGTTGATTCAGCGCTGCAGGGGAAAAGGGGGAGGCGATGGGCAAATCAGCGGAGGATGGCGGAGAGGGATTTGAACTCCGCATGCTGCGCGTCACGCAGCCACTCGAAAACCACGGACTCGGAATTGGTGACGGTGACTCCGCCATGACGCAGGCGGTTGATGGCGCTTTCATAATTTTCCAGCCGCCGTGAACAAACGGCATCTTCGACGACAAATACTTGACGGCCCGCGGCATGCAGATCGAAGGCGGTTTGCAGCACGCATACATGGGCCTCCATGCCGGCCACGACGATCTGCGGGCGCGCGGTATTCTGGCTCACCGCCTCGAAGCCTGTTGCGGCCACGCATGAAAAACAGGTTTTTTCCAGGCGCCTGCTTTGTGCCGGCACTGCCGAACCGATGCCCGGTAACAACGTACCCAGCCCCTTGGGATACTGTTCCGTGACGATCACGGGGATGCCGAGTCGAGTGGCGGCGCTGAGCAGCAAGACGGTATTTTTGATGACACGGTTGATGACCTTCTCCGGCATCGCCGCGCCCAGTTTTTCCTGGAGGTCTATCACCACGAGCTGGCTCGCGTCATGGCGGCACAAACCGTCATTCGATGGCGTGGGCAATGTCATGAGTTCAATGCGCCAGCCATTGGTTGATGGTGTCCAGATCTGCAGGTGTCAGCGTGCCCGCGGCCTGTTTGAGCTGCAAGGTGCTGACAATATAGTCATAACGCGCCCTTGCATAATCGCGCTTGGCCGCGAATAACTGACGTTCCTGCGTCACCACATCCACAGTGGTGCGGGTGCCCACCTCAAAGCCCGCCTCGGTTGCTTCCAATGCCGTCTGCTGGGAGACCACGGCCTGCTGCAGCGCCTGGATGCGGCTGATGCCGGATATCACGCCGCGGTAGGCGTCGCGGCAGGTGCGTATCACCGAGCGCCGCTGCTGCTCCTCCTGATCAACGGCGGCTTCATGACGGTGCTCGGCCTCGCGCGTGCGCGACTGCACAAAGCCACCCTCATAGATGGGGAGATTCATTTCCATGCCGATGGCGCTGTCCACCGTATCCGTGTCGCCAAACCGGCCGCCTCCCGAGATGGTGTTGCCATGGCTGCCGACGACGTCCAGCGTCGGATAATGACCGGCCCGCTGCACTTCGATCTCCTGCTCGGCGATGCGTGTGGCGGCCTGGGCAGAGGCAAGGCTGAAATTCTGCTTGAGCGCGGTGTTGGTCCATTGTTCAATGTCCGCCGGCTCGGGGGTGATCAGCGGCATTTTATCGCTCAAGGACGCCAGATGATCTTCGATTTCTCCGGCGAACTCGCGCAACGCCTGGCGCGCGTCGTCCAGCTGCTTCTGTGCAGCTATCTCATCGGCGACGGACTGATCATAGCCCGCCTTGGCTTCCTGAACGTCGGTGATGGCGATCAGACCCACGTTGAAACGCTGTTGCGCCTGCTCCAGTTGCCGGGCCAGGGCGTTCTTCTCCGCGCCCGCGAACTCAAGATTGTCCAGCGCCGCCAACACGTCGAAGTAGCGGCCTGAAATACGGACGATGAGATCCTGCCGCGCGGCGTCGACGTCGAGCTGGGCCTGACGGATGCGATCATCGGTTTGTCTGAATTGCAGATATTTATCGTAATGATAAACCGGCTGCGTCAGGTTGATGCTGTAGCCCCGGGTGACGAAGGAGCAATTGGCATCCGTCGGTCCATTGCCGCAAATCGACTGGTTACCCAGGCTGATACCTTGATCATGCTGTGAGAAGTTTGAATTGATGCTGAGATTGGGCAGCAGGAACTGGGCGCGCGCTTGGGGGCGGCTTTCCAGCACGGCTTCATAAGTGGCCTGCACCCCCTGGAACTGGGGATCCTGGCCCTCCGCGCGTTGATACACCTGTCGGAGGTCTTCGGCGATGAGCGCCGGTGATCCCGCCAGACAAAAAACGAACAAAAGCCACTGCAGTCGCTTTCGACAGTCCATGAGCCGAGGGCACCTGTTTCTTGTTATATTAGGGCGATCTTAATACCGCAGCTTGTTCCGGTCGACCGTACGCCCCCAGACGGCCTGACCAACCCTGAAAAGTCAAGACGGAATTTATTGTTAGAACACGAAGCGCGGTCCAGGTTCAGCGCCGATGAGCGGCGCGATCGATGTCTCAAACAGTGATTCGGTTGACCATGCTTTATCACCCCGGCGCGTAATCAGGCAGGCCTCCATGATTGGTTCCGTGCCAAGGATGACAAACAGCCGCCCGCCCGGACGCAATTGCCGCTGAAACCGGCCCTGAAGCTCGGGCAGCGACCCGGTGACGGCGATGGCGTCGTATTGATCATCGCCCCAGCCCGACACGGCATCGCCGGTCTCCAGCCGTACGTTCCTGAATCCCGCGTTTTCGAGTCTTGCCCCGGCCGCGCGGGTGAAATCGGCATGGATATCGACGCTTACCACCTGCGATCCGGACCGCGCCAATAGCGCAGTCAGGTAGCCGCTGCCGGTGCCGATCTCCAGAATGCGGTCGGTGGGGTGTATTTGCAGCGACTGCAACAAGCGGCCCTCGACCTTGGGCGACATCATGGTTTCACCATGGCCGATAGGCAGGCAGATGTCGGAGAAGGCCAATTGACGGCTGGTGGGGGGCACAAAATCCTCGCGATGTATGGCCATGAACAAATCGAGTACGCGTTCGTCCAGCACCTCCCAGGGGCGGATTTGCTGCTCGATCATGTTGAAGCGGGCTTGTTCGAAGTTCATGGATTCCGCCGGCCGGCTGGCTTCATCGCGCATCATTATATTATAGTGTTACGCATGGCGAGCTAGGGGTGCCATACTGCGGTCTCGGACCGCTCCATGGCTGAGAAAGACCCTCGAACCTGATCCGGCTAATACCGGCGTAGGAAAGCATCCAGCCATCCCGCCAGATCAGGAACGCCGCCCCACACATCCGGAGGTGTGATATGAGCGCGATCCCTGAAACGACCGCCCCACAGGCAGTGCAAGTCGATCCATTGGCAATCAAACCCCTGCCGGCGTCGCGCAAGGTATATGTCGCTGGTGCACGGCCCGATATGCGCGTGCCCATGCGCGAGATCAGCCAATCGGACACGCCCACCGCGGCCGGTATGGAGAAGAATCCGCCGTTGACGGTATACGACACCAGCGGCCCTTATACCGATCCGGAAGCGCAGATTGACATCCGCATCGGACTCCCGGCATTGCGCGCGGCTTGGATAGCGGAGCGCGGCGACAGCGAAGAACTGGCCGCGTGGAGTTCAGAATATGGCCGGCTGCGCGCCGTCGATCACAAGCTCGCCAGGTTGCGTTTCCCGGGGATGCAGCGAAAACCGCGCCGCGCAGTGGCGGGCGCCAATGTGTCCCAGATGCACTACGCACGGCGGGGTATCGTCACGCCTGAGATGGAATTCATCGCCATTCGGGAAAACCAGCGGCGTGAAGGCCTGGCCGAATGGCTTACCCGTCAGCATGCGGGACAGGATTCTGGCGCCAACATTCCTCGATTCGTCACGCCGGAATTCGTGCGTGACGAAGTGGCGCGCGGACGCGCCATCGTCCCCGCCAACATCAACCATCCCGAGACCGAGCCGATGATCATCGGTCGTAACTTTCTGGTGAAGATCAACGCCAACATCGGCAATTCCGCGGTGACCTCCGGCATCAACGAGGAAGTAGAGAAAATGACCTGGGCGATCCGCTGGGGCGCGGATACGGTCATGGACCTGTCCACCGGCAGGCACATCCACGAGACACGCGAGTGGATCATCCGCAATTCGCCGGTACCCATCGGCACGGTGCCGATCTATCAGGCGTTGGAGAAAGTCGACGGCAAGGCCGAGGAACTCACCTGGGAAATCTACCGCGATACGCTGATCGAGCAGGCCGAGCAGGGCGTGGACTACTTCACCATCCATGCCGGAGTACGGCTGGCTTACATCCCGCTCACAGCGAAGCGCATGACGGGCATCGTGTCGCGCGGCGGCTCGATCATGGCCAAATGGTGCCTCGCGCATCACAAAGAAAGCTTCCTCTACACGCAGTTCGAGGACATCTGCGAGATCATGAAGGCCTACGACATCGCCTTTTCGCTTGGTGATGGGTTGCGGCCCGGATCAATTTACGACGCCAATGACGAGGCGCAGATTTCCGAATTGCGCACGCTGGGCGAACTCGCCGACATCGCCTGGAAGCACGACGTGCAGACGATGATCGAAGGCCCCGGCCATGTGCCGATGCAACTTATCAAGGAGAACATGGAGTTGCAGTTGAAGTACTGCAAGGAGGCGCCATTCTACACGCTGGGGCCGCTGACGACGGACATCGCGCCGGGCTATGACCATATCACCAGCGCCATCGGCGCCGCCATGATCGGCTGGTATGGCACGGCGATGCTCTGCTATGTCACGCCGAAGGAGCATCTGGGGCTTCCGAACAAGAACGACGTCAAGGACGGCATCATCGCCTACAAGATCGCGGCGCACGCCGCCGATCTCGCCAAGGGCCATCCGGGCGCGCAGATCCGCGACAATGCGCTGTCCAAGGCGCGCTTCGAGTTCCGCTGGGAGGACCAGTTCAACCTGGGCCTTGATCCCGACAAGGCCCGCGAATTCCATGACGAGACCCTGCCGAAAGAAGCGATGAAGGCCGCGCATTTCTGTTCCATGTGCGGCCCGCACTTCTGCTCCATGAAAATCACTCAGGAGGTGCGCGAATATGCGGAACGCGAGGGCATCAAGGACATGCAATCCGCGTTGTCCATGGGCCTTGAGGAAAAAGCGCATGAATTCCGCGATGCAGGCGGTGAGATCTATCGGCCGGTTTCCCCCTGACAGGTGAAGAGCCTTCACGGCAAGGTGGCTCTGATTACGGGCGGCGCCGGTGGTATCGGGCGCGCGCTGGCCAGACACGCCGCCAGTGAGGGCATGCGGCTGGTGCTGGCGGACAGGGATGGGCGGGCCTTGAAGATGCTGGCGCATGCCCTGCGCGCCGACGGCGCCGATGTACTGGCAGAGAAAGTGGACGTCACCAGCGCGCGTGACGTCAATGCGATCGTCAACGACGCCTACCGGCGCCACGGCGTCGTGCATCTGCTCATCAACAGTGCCGGCGTCGGCGCAGGCGCAATGGCGTGGGGAGGCAGCATGACATCCTGGAGGCGTGTGTTGGACACCAATTTATACGGTTCGATCCACACGGTGCGCGCCTGTATTCCGCGCATGCTCAAACAAGGGGCCGAGGCGTATATCGTCAACATCGCCTCGATTCTCGGCCTGATCACCTTCCCGCGTTTGAGCGCCTACGCCACCAGCAAGCACGCACTGGTGGCCTATTCCGAAGGCCTTTACCATGACTTGAATTTCTTTTTGCGGGCGGAAATCGGCGTTTCCGTGGCCTGCCCGGGTTTTGTACGCACCCGGATGCAGCGGCCCGAGAGCGGGTGGCTAGGGTGGTTTCGCGCCCGCAGGCGCGGAGGAGGCCCCGACGAAGCGGCCATCGAACTGTGGCAGCGCATGAGCGGGCAGGGCATGCCGCCGGAGGAGGTGGCGCGGAGGATGTTCGCGGGCATCGCGGAACGGCGTTTCTACATTTTCACCCACCCGGGACTCCAGTTTGCGCTGGAACGCGCCATGCGGGCACGGCTGGCCGGCGATCCGCCACCACAATTCAGCGTGCAGGACCTCCTGCAAGCTTGTAATGATTGACATTAAACCGCTGCACGCGCTCGCTTGAGGACTTGACGGCTGTCACATTGTCGTCATTCATGATGACCATAGTGGCTGGGGGCGAGGAATAACCATAATTTTAAGGAGAGTGAGCCATGTCTATCTATGTCATTCGCGCCTGCAGAGCTAAAAAGGGCAAGGGCAGGGATGTACAGCAGCTTCTGAAAAAGGCCATCGAGAATATGCCAAGCTCATTCGTATATCAAAGCAAAGGTGATGCGAATGATTTTGGCATCTTCGTCGAATTCGATGGTGAAAAAGCTGCGCGCGAGTTTGCCGATTCCGACGAGCAGGCTGCTATTACCCGGCAGTTGACATCAATGGTTGAGGATGCCACTCCCATCACCGTCTGGAGTCGCGTCTGAGGGCTGTTTTACCATAAGGTCATGGTTGTGTTGGGCGCACACGGCGGGCAGTTAGCTGCCCGCCAGCGGCGAGCCGTTTCATTGGATGATAAGGGCCTCTCATAAATGATGCCCCGTCTTCCTGGTTTTTGCGTTCTCATTCAGGTACTACCGACACCGTTCGCGCAGCCAATGCGCAATGCACCAATCTCCTCAGGACTTGCCAGCACACTGCCGGGAGGCTAGATTTTACACATGCGAGGTGCATGGCAGACATGAACCATAACCAGCCAGCGCCGGAGAGAGGGAGGGGGTATGTCCATCTATGTCGTTCGTGCCTGCCGTTCGAAGAAGGGGAAAAGCCAGGAAGTGCAGCAACTGTTGAAGCACGCCACGGAGAACATTCCGGGGGTGTTCGTCTATCAGAGCATGGCGGATCCCAATGATTTCGGCGTATTTGCCGAGTTCGCGAGCGAGGAAGCGGCGCGCAAATTCGCCAAGTCCGCTGAACAGGTCGAAGTGACCGACAAAATCACTTCATTGGTGGATTGCGCCACGTCCATTTCGCTGTGGAAGCAGGTTTAGGCCGCCCGTAGTCGTGACAGTGCGGCGTCCACTGCTGCAACGCAATTCGGCCATTGCTGGTCGCGAGTGCTGAGACCGCGGCGCCAGCGCCGTGCCCCGGCCACCCCTTGGTACAGTCCGAGCAGGTGTCGCAGGACGTAATGCTCATTCTCGCCGTACGCCACCTGCGCGTCGGCATACTCGGCGTAGCGGCGCGCGACTGCCTCGCGCGCCAGCACGGGCGGGCCGCAGAAAATCTCCTCCTCAATGCGCGCCAGCAGGTAGGTGTCGTCACAAGCCGCGCGGCCGATCATCACGCCGTCCACGTGTTGCAGATGCGCGCGCATATCAGCGACCGTTTTGACGCCGCCATTCAAGATAATCGTGAGTTCAGGAAAATCGCGCTTGATCTGATACACGCGATCGTATTGCAGTGGCGGGATTTCCCGGTTCTCCTTCGGGCTTAAGCCTTTCAGCAGCGCCTTGCGCGCGTGCAGGATGAACACACGGCAACCGGCCGCCGCGACCATGCGAATGAAGTGAGATAGTTCCTCGTAGGAATCGCGCTCGTCAATCCCCAGCCGCGTCTTTACCGTGACCGGAATATTCACCGCCTCAGACATGGCGCGCATGGAATCAGCAACCAGCTCCGGCTCCGCCATCAGGCAGGCGCCGAAACGACCGTTCTGCACCCGGTCGCTGGGGCAGCCGACATTGAGATTGATCTCGTCATAGCCATATTCAGCGCCATGGCGTGCGCATTGCGCCAGTTCCAGTGGATCACTGCCACCCAATTGCAGCGCGACGGGATGTTCCTCGGGATTGAAGACCAGGTGCCGCTCGCGATCGCCGTGCAGCAGCGCGCCGGTCGTCACCATCTCGGTGTACAACAGAGCATGCGGTGACAGTAGCCGTAGCAGGTAGCGCAGATGGCGATCCGTGTAATCCATCATCGGCGCCACGCACAGCCTTCGGTCAATTTGTTTTTCTTGCATAATCTGTCGCGAAACTCGCTTGGTACATTAATTATAATGGCATGGCTTGATGGTGAGCTAAAGGCAGACGCGGTTGAGAAGGCGGGAGGTGAAGGTGGCGCGAAGGTAGAAGCCGCGCGGCAGGGTGGCGGTGGGTGCGCCCTCGGCATCATGGCCAGCGGTGCGGGCGCGGCCGTGGGCGGCCTTGGGCCGGATTTGCAGCCAGGTGCCTTGAACGCCACGCACGCTGTCCGTCTGTCCCAGCGCCAGCTGCTCCATGAGTTCCTCCCAATCGGTGCGCAGTTGTTGTTCTTCTTCCGCAGTGGGGCTCCACAGTATGGCTTGACCGACACGGCGATCTTTCAGTTCAACTCCATGTGCGGATTCGATGGGCACCCACAACACGCGCGCAAGCTTTCTGTACACCAGTGAATCGCGCCAACTCAGGGAATGCTGATCGCCATGCGGGACGACACAGAGATAAGTCGATTCACGTGGTTTGCCGTTTGCATCGACCGGGATGGTCTTTATCTCGATGCCGAGCGCGGGTAAATCTGGTTCCGGCCGCGAACCACCGCTGGCGCCGAGCGCACGTTCAATCGATTCGCCGATGACGCCCTTGTGACGCAGCAGATTGGCCGGAAGGGTGACATGCATTTGTGCGGCGATTTCGCCCAAGGTGCGTCCGGCCAGTGAACGCGCACGTGACAGCAATTCCGCTTCGCTGGATGGCGGAGCGGGCCAACGCTCAGTCATTGGCCAGGGCCGTGGTGATGGAGTGGCGCAGGCACTCCAGCTTGACCTCGTCTTTCAGGGGCAGGTTGTCCATGCCGGTGAGATAGAAGATGTCCTCGACGCGCTCGCCGAAGGTGGCGATGCGTGCGTTCTGCAGGCGCACGCCGCAGAAGCGCATGGCCTGCGCGATCCGCGCCAGCACGCCGGGACGATCGGTGGTGATGACTTCCATCATCGTGCGCGCATTCACGGGATCGTCCGAGAACAGCACCTCCGTGGGTATGGTGAAGTGCCGCAACTTGCGACTCAGGCGACGCGTGGGCACCGGTGTTTCGATGTGTTCCTTGATGTTACGCTTGAGCGCGGTGATGATTTCATCGCTGCGCTGCTCGCTCTGGATGATGTCGCCGCTGTCGGCTTCCAGCACGGTGTAGGTATCCAACGTGTAGCCGTTGGTTGAGGTGAGGATGCGTGCCTCCTGGATGTTGAGGCCGAGCGCGCCCAGTGTCTGGGTGGAAATGCTGAACAGACCGTCCTGATCGCGGGTGTAGATGAAAATTTCGCTGCCACCGCGCCTTGTCTCCGGGCGGATGTGAATGAGCGGCTCGCTGGAATCACCGTGAGGCAGGATCACCTGGGCGTGCCAGGCGATCTCCTCGGGCAGGTGGCGCAGGAAGTAATCCTCGCCCATTGTCTGCCACAGTTTCTGCGCCGCCGCCTGATCAATCTGCTGGCTGTGCAACAATGCCATTGCCTCGGTTTGCGTCTCGGCGATGCGTTCCTGCCGCTGGATGGGATTTTCCAAACCACGCCGCAGCGCGTGCAGTGTCTTGCGGTACAACTCGCGCAGCAGTGAATCCTTCCAGCTCGTCCACAGCGTCGGGTTGGTGCTGCGAATATCCGCGACGGTGAGCAGATAGAGATAATCGAGATGCATCTTGTCGCCAAGGGTGCCGGCGAAATTATGGATGACCTTGGGATCGGAGATATCCATGCGCTGGGCGGTTTTGGACATCAGCAGATGATGGCGCACCAGCCAGGCCACCAACTTGCCGTCGAATTCGCTCAGGCCGTGATGGCGGCAAAAGGCGAGGGCTTCGTGCTCGCCCAGTTCCGAGTGGTCGCCGCCGCGCCCCTTGCAGATGTCGTGAAACAATCCGCCGAGGTAAAGTAATTCGGGTTTTGGCAGTTGCGCCATGACCTCGCGGCATAAGGGGAGATCGTCATTTTCGTCCGGGAAGGCCAGTCGGCGCAGATTGCGCACCACGAACAGCGTATGTTCGTCCACCGTGTATACATGGAAGAGATCGAACTGCATGAGACCGACGACTGCGCCGAAGACGGGCAGGTACGCCTCCAGCACGCCGTAGCGGTGCATGCGTTGCAGTTCGTGCCCCAGCCGGCGCGGCTGCCGGATGATCTCCATGAACAGGCTGCGGTTGCGCAGGTCATCGCGGAATGACTCATCGATCATGTGGCGGTGGTTGCGGATGAGCCGGATGGTGCTGGCGCGCACGCCCTGAATCTCCGGCCGTTGCTGCAGGAACAGGAAGATTTCCAACAGGGCAAAAGGATAGCGCTGGAAAATACGGTCATTGCAGACTTCGATGAAACCGTTGCGGATCTGGAAGCGGTTGTTGAGGGGGATGATTTCCACGGGATGGTCGGTGTGCAGGATGGCCTCCTCGAACAATTCCAGCAGCATTTCATTCAGTCGTCGCAATTCCAGCAGCGTGCGATAGAACAACTTCATGAACTGCTCGATGCCGCGGTGGCCGCCCGCGGGGTCACGGAAACCGAATTGCTCGGCGATCAGGCGTTGATGGTCGAACAGCAGCCGGTCCTCGCGCCGGCCGGTGTACAGATGCAGTCCGTAGCGGATGCGCCAGAGAAATTCCTGGCCTGCATCGAGCGTCTGGTATTCCTCCTCGGTCAGGAAGCCGTGGTTCACCAGATCGTGCAGGGTCTCGGCGCCGAAGTGGCGCTTGGCCACCCAGCCGATGACCTGGATGTCACGCAGGCCGCCGGGACCTTCCTTGACGTTGGGCTCCAGATTCTCGGCGGTGTCATGGAATCGGCGATGCCGTGCGTTCTGTTCATCGCATTTGGCCGCGAAGAAGGCCGGCGTGGGCCAGATCTGCGCCGGGCCGGTAATCTCCCGCATCTGCGCGTACAGCGCGCCGTCGCCGTCAAGCATGCGCGCCTCCATGAGATTGGTGGCGACGGTGATGTCCGCCGCCGCCTCGCGCCGGCAATCCCCCAGCGTGCGTGTGCTGTGACCGATGTCCAGCCCGATATCCCAGAGCATGGCGATGAACCGTTCCAGATGCTTGCGTAGTTCCTCAGTGGCCGGTGCGCCGAGGAGGATGGCGATATCGATGTCAGAATGGGGGTGCAATTCGCCGCGACCATAGCCGCCCACGGCCACAAGGGCGACGCCCTCGCGTGGCAGGGAACTGTGCCGCCAGGCGCGCAGCAGTATCTGATCCACGGCGTTCGCGAGGCCATGCACCAATTCGCCGATGGGCGCAGCCGCGAGATAGCGCTGTCGCAATTCCTCGCGCACCGCGGCCAGATGCGTCTTGCAATCCGCCTGCGTGGCGTCAGCGGCGAGCGCGGGCAACGGGGCGATACCCGCGATCTCCGGCATGGAGGCGGGGGTCGTCAATGAAATTTTTCGTCCGGGCGCCGGGTCAGCACCTCATAGCCGCCGTGCGTGACCAGCACGGTATGTTCCCACTGCGCCGACAGGCTGCGATCGCGGGTGACCACCGTCCAACCGTCGGGCAGGAGCGTGACGTGACGCTTGCCGGCGTTGACCATTGGCTCGATGGTGAAGGTCATGCCTTCCTCCAGCTTGAGACCGGTGCCGGGTGTGCCGTAGTGCAGTATCTGCGGTTCCTCATGAAACTGCCGGCCGATGCCGTGGCCGCAATATTCGCGCACCACGGAGAAATGATGCGATTCGGCGTGGCGCTGGATGGCGGCGCCAATGTCGCCCAGCCGGGCCCCGGGCCTCACCATCTCGATGCCGATGCGCATGCACTCGTAGGTGATGTCGATGAGCCGCCGGGCGCGGATCGAGGGTTCGCCGACGATGAACATCTTGCTGGTGTCGCCGTGGAAGCCGTCCTTGATGACGGTCACGTCGATATTGATGATGTCGCCGTCCTTCAATATCCGGTCGCTGGGGATGCCGTGGCAGACCACGTGGTTGATCGAGGTGCAGATTGACTTGGGAAAACCGCGGTAATTAAGCGGCGCCGGCACCGCACGCTGCGTCGTGGTGATGTAGTCGTGGCAGATCCGATCCAATTCGTTGGTGGTGATGCCCGCCCGCACGTGCGGGGCGACCATCTCCAGCACCTCCGCCGCCAGCCGGCCGGCGGTGCGCATGGATTCGATTTCCTGCGATGTCTTTATGCTCACTGGCATGTCAGCGGCCGTATGCACGGCATTTTCAAATATGGGACAAAATTAATGAGCCGCACGGGTACCCCGGCGGCGCGGTTTGTTGCATTGCTGCATCTATGGTATAAAGCGCCCGCTTTTGAAGCAATCTATTGCTTTGGAAGCCTAATCCACACACGCAGCAGGTGCTTGAATTACGGTTCCCAGGAGACGCGGAACGGTAAGGCAAGTTCCAATCCGCCGGCCGGGTGCCCCCTTGGGGGTCAGCCGCGGAATGCGTGGAGGCCGGGGTCTTCAAGACCCCCCAAAACCCAACAATGAGGAGTCAATACATGGCAGAAGTCAGCATGCGCCAGATGCTGGAGGCCGGCGTTCATTTCGGCCACCAGACCCGTTTCTGGCATCCCAAAATGGCCCCCTTTATCTTCGGGGAGCGCAATAAAGTTCATATCATCAATCTGGAAAAGACCCTGCCGTTGTTCAACGACGCGGTCAATTTCATCGGCAAACTGGCCGCCCGCAAGGGCACGGTGTTGTTCGTCGGTACCAAGAAGGCCGCCCAAGAGACCGTGCGGGCGGAGGCCATGCGCTGCGGCATGCCTTGGGTGGATCGGCGCTGGACTGGCGGAATGCTCACCAATTTCAAGACGGTCAGGCAGTCCATCAAGCGCCTGCGCGAACTGGAGACCCTGCAACAGGAGGGGGGGTTGGAGCGCCTGACCAAACGCGAGGCGCTGACCATGACCCGCGAACTGGAGAAGCTCAATAAGAGCCTGGCCGGCATCAAGAACATGAATGGGTTGCCGGACGTGCTGTTCGTGATTGACATCGGCCATGAACGCATCGCCGTGGCGGAGGCCCGGAAACTGAACATCCCGGTGGTCGGCATCGTCGACACCAACAATAATCCCGACGGCATCGACTACCCCATCCCCGGCAACGATGACGCCATCCGTTCCATACAACTCTACGCCAGGGCGATGGCCGACGCGATCCTGGATTCGCGGCTGGCTGCCGTGGAGGCGGCGACCGGGAAAGGTGATGAATTCATCGAATTGAACGAACAGGGTGAACCGGTGGTGGACGTGGCGGCGCCCGAGGACGAAACCCCCAAGGGCGCGCGCAAAAAGCCTGCGCGCCGCGCACCACCGCCCAAAAAGAAGGCCACAGTGAAGAAAAAGGCGCCGCGTGCCCACGCGGCGGCAGCGGACAAGGAATAGACCGATGGAAATCACGGCATCCCAGGTCAGGGAACTGCGCGAGCGTTCCGGCGCCGGCATGATGGAGTGCAAGAAGGCGCTGGTGGAGTCCAGCGGCGACATCGAAGCGGCGGCGGAGTGGCTGCGCAAGAACGGCATCGCCAAGGCGGTCAAGAAGTCCGCGCGCGTGGCGGCGGAAGGCGGCATCGTCCTGAAGCAGGCCGGCAATCGCGCCGTGTTGGTGGAGGTCAACAGCGAGACCGATTTTGTCGCCAAGGATGAGAATTTCCGCGGGTTTGCCGAGGCGGTGGGCGACACTGTGCTCAAGCACAAACCGGCCGGCATCGAAAAACTGATGGCCCTCCCCTTGGAAGGCGGCGCAGGCGAAACGGTGGAGGCCGCGCGCACCACGCTGGTGGCCAAGCTGGGCGAGAACATCTCGGTACGCCGCTTCGAGGGCGCGGAAACGTCGGGCGGCCACATCGGCGCCTACCTGCACGGCGCGCGGATCGGCGTGCTGGTGGATGTGCACGGTGGCGATGAAGCATTGGCCAGGGATCTGGCCATGCACATCGCGGCCAGCCGGCCGGTGTGCGTCTCGGAGGAACAGGTGCCGGCCGATCTGGTCGCCAAGGAGAAGGAAATTTTCATGGCCCAGGCCGCCGACAGCGGCAAACCGCCCAACATCATCGAGAAAATGGTCGAGGGCAAGCTCAAGAAATTCGTGAGCGAGGTCAGTCTGCTTGGCCAGCCATTCGTTAAAGATCCCGAGATCACGGTGGGCAAATTACTGGCCAAATCAGGCGCCGGCGTGAAGTCATTCTTGCGCATGGAGGTCGGCGAGGGCATCGAAAAGAAAACCGGGGATTTCGCCGCGGAAGTCATGGCCCAGGCCAAGAAAGTAGAAGATCCACCGAAAGACCCTAAAGACCCGGCCAAACACTGATAATAAAAAATCTATGACAGTCGATGCCGTCGGCACGCCCAAGTATAAACGCGTCCTCATCAAGCTCAGCGGCGAGGCGTTGATGGGCGACGCCGACTACGGCATCGATCCAGGCGTGCTCCGCCGTCTGGCCGCCGAGGTCAAGCAGATGACAGCGGCCTCCGTGCAGGTGTCCATGGTCATCGGCGGCGGCAACATGCTGCGCGGCGCGGGTCTCGCCGCCGCCGGCATGGATCGCGTCACCGCCGATCACATGGGTATGCTCGCAACCGTCATCAATGCCCTGGCTTTGCAGGATGCGCTGGAGCATGCCGGCATGTATTGCCGCGTCATGTCGGCGATCAAGATCAATCAGATCTGTGAGGACTACATCCGCCGCCGTGCCGTCCGTCACCTGGAGAAGGGACGGGTTGTGGTATTCGCCGCCGGGACCGGCAACCCCTTTTTTACCACGGATACCGCCGCCAGCCTCCGCGCGGTGGAGATCAACGCCAATCTGATGATCAAGGCCACCAAGGTGAACGGAGTTTATGCCGAAGATCCGATGCGAAATCCGGGCGCTGAACGATACACGCATCTGCATTATGATGAAGTGCTGGCGCGCAAGCTCAACGTGATGGATGCCACCGCCGTGGTATTATGCCGCGACAACCACATGCCGCTGCGGGTGCTCGATATGACCCGCGAAGGCGCCATGCTGCGGGTTGTGATGGGTGAGGACGTGGGCACACTGGTGGACGGTGGCGGAGGCCGGCAATGATCGAGGATGTCACCCGCGACGCGGACAAGCGCATGCAGAAGGCGCTTGAGGCGCTGAAACAGGCGCTGACCAAACTGCGCACCGGGCGCGCCAGCACCGCCCTGCTCGAACACATCACCGTCGAGTATTACGGTTCGCAGATGCCGCTCAATCAAGTGTCCAACGTCAGCGTTCATGATGCGCGCACGCTTACCATCACCCCCTGGGACAAGAACATGGTGGCGCCGATTGAGAAGGCGATCATGACCTCCGATCTGGGGTTGACGCCGACCACGGCGGGGACGGTGATCCGCATCCCCCTGCCGCCGCTCACCGAGGAGCGCCGACGCGATCTGACCAAGGTCGTGCGGCACGAGGCCGAAAATGCCCGCGTGGCGATCCGCAACGTCCGGCGCGACGCCATGCAGATGCTGAAGGACCTGGTCAAGGAAAAGGAAATCAGTGAGGACGACGAACGGCGGGCGCATGAGAAAGTGCAAAAACTGACAGACGATTACATCGCCAAAGCCGACGAGAGCATGTCAAAAAAAGAAAAAGAGTTGATGGAAGTTTGACGGGACTCGTCATCTTTTCCTTAACCCAGTCCTGTGGACGCGAACCCCTCACTGCCGCGACACGTCGCCATCATCATGGATGGCAACGGCCGCTGGGCGCAGCAACGCGGGCTGCCCCGCATCGCCGGCCATCGCGCCGGTGTGGAGGCGGTGCGCGGACTGGTCAAGAGCTGCACTGCCAGGGGTATCGAAGTGCTGACGCTGTTTGCCTTCAGCAGCGAGAACTGGCGGCGTCCCAGGGCCGAGGTGCGCCTGCTGTTGGAATTGTTTGTCTCGGCGCTGCGTCAGGAGGTGGAGAAGCTTCACGAGAACAACGTGCGCCTGCGGATCATCGGCGAACGTGGTCAGTTTCCTGTCTCGCTGCAACGTGCCATCGCCGAGGCCGAGGCGCTGACCCGCAACAATTCCGGGCTCACGCTGGTCATTGCCGCCAGTTACGGCGGCCGCTGGGATATCACCCGGGCCGTGCGCCGGCTGGCGGAGAAGGCGGCGAGCGGCGCCCTGTCCCCCGCAGCAATTACCGAGGAACAGGTGGCGGATGAACTCTGCCTGCACGATCTGCCCGAGCCGGATCTGTTCATCCGCTCCGGCGGCGAGCAGCGCATCAGCAATTACCTGTTGTGGCAACTGGCCTATACGGAGTTGTATTTCACGGATTGCCTGTGGCCTGATTTTGATGAACAGCAGTTCGAACTGGCGCTGGCCAGCTATGCCAGGCGCCAGCGCCGCTTTGGCCGGACCGGCGAACAGGTGGGCGGCATGTTGCGGCCCCGGCGTGCCGGGGAGTTGACATAATAAGAATGTCATGGAGGACCTCCGGGCGGCGCGAATTGCGCGATCGCATACTGACCGCGCTGGCATTGGCGCTGGCCGCACTGGCGGCCATCGCCTGGCTGCCCGTCACGCTGCTCGCGGCAGCACTCGCGGTGGTGGTATTGATGGGCGCGTGGGAGTGGGCGAGGCTCGCCGGTTATGCCGTTCCCGCCGCCCGCTGCGCGTATGTGGTGTTCACGGCGCTGGCGTTAGTCTGGATTTATCACGTCTCCGCCAACCCGACATGGCGCGGGCTCATCATGCAGTTGGCCGTGGTATGGTGGTTCCTCGCGTCCTGGCGGATTTGGCAATGTCAGATCCTGCATAGCCGGCCTGCGGAGGGTGCTGCTTTTACGGCACTGGAAGGCTGGCTGGTGCTCATCCCGGCTTGGTTGGGTCTGCTATGGCTGTGCGCTGAAGCCAAACCCTGGGTCTATGCGCTGCTGGCGATAATATGGCTGGCGGATACAGCGGCCTATGGAGTAGGCAGGCGTTTTGGCCGGCGTCGCCTCGCGGACCAAATCAGTCCGGCCAAGAGTTGGGAGGGTGTGGCCGGGGCCTTGGGCGCGGTGGCGCTGCTGGCCGTGGTGACCGGAATTTTGCGGGGCTGGCCATGGTCGAAAACGTTAACCTGGGTGGGGGTGGCGTTGGTTACCGTGGTGGCCTCTGTAGTCGGCGATTTGACGGAAAGCCTGTATAAACGGCGGGCGGGGGTGAAAGACAGCGGCCGTTGCCTGCCCGGCCATGGTGGCATACTGGACAGGATAGACAGCCTGACGGCGGCCGTGCCAGTGTACTGGCTCGGCATGCAGGGGCTGAAATGGTCTCAAGGGGACTGGCAATGGTAAACGGCGTGACCATACTCGGTTCCACCGGCACGATCGGCGTGAATACGCTCGACGTGATTTCCCGACATCACGATCGCTATCGTGTCGTGGCCCTGGCCGCACATCGCAATGTGGATGCCCTCCTGGCGCAGTGTCGTGTCTGGCGGCCGGCCTATGCGGCGCTGGCGGATGAACGCAGCGCGGACACGCTGCGGTCGCAACTGAGGAGTGAAGGCCTGGCCACCGAGGTGCTGGGAGGCGCGCGGGCGATTGAAACCGTTGTCGCGCTGCCGGAGGCGCAGTCCGTCATGGCGGCCATCGTCGGCGCGGCGGGCCTGCTGCCCACGCTGGCGGCGGCGCGCGCGGGCAAGCGCGTCCTGCTGGCCAACAAGGAGGCGCTGGTCATGTCCGGGCGCCTGTTCATGGAGGCGGTGCGCCAGAATGGCGCCACCCTGCTGCCCATCGACAGCGAACACAATGCACTTTTCCAATGTATGCCCACGGGATTCGAGCAGGGGCTGGAACGGATGGGCGTGCGCCGCATTTTATTGACGGGTTCCGGCGGCCCCTTCCGCTGCACGCCGCCGCAGGAGCTTGCCGCCGTCACGCCGGAGCAGGCCTGCGCGCATCCGAACTGGGTGATGGGCCGCAAGATTTCCGTGGACTCGGCGACGATGATGAACAAGGGACTGGAGATCATCGAGGCCTGCTGGCTGTTCAACACCACGCAGGACAAGATACAGGTGGTCATCCATCCCCAGAGCATCATTCATTCCATGGTGGAGTACGCCGACGGCTCGGTGCTGGCGCAACTCGGCAATCCGGACATGCGCACCCCGATCGCGCATGCGCTGGCGTGGCCGGAGCGCATGGAATCGGGCGTTGCCAGCCTCGATCTGTTTGCGCGCGCGCATTTCGATTTCGAACCGCCGGATGAACGGCGCTTTCCATGCCTGCGTCTGGCCCGTCAGGCGCTTGCACAGGGCGGCACCGCCACTGCCATCCTGAATGCCGCAAATGAGGAGGCGGTGGCGGCGTTTTTGGAACGCCGCGCCGGCTATCTGCAGATTCCGGAACTGATAGAGATGGCGCTTGAAGCGGTGCCGTCGCATCCTGCAGCCTCGCTCGACGTGATTTTGCGCGACGACGCATCGGCGCGCGATTGTGTGCACCGCCGCCTGCGCGAGGCCGCAGCATGAGCATCCTGACGGCGGTGGTCGCGTTCATAGCGGCGATCTGCATCTTGGTGACCATCCATGAGTACGGTCACTTCTGGGTGGCCCGGCGGTTGGGTGTCAAAATCCTGCGTTTTTCGATCGGTTTTGGGCAGCCGTTGTGGAAGTGGCGTGTGGGCAGGGATCAAACGGAGCTGACGGTGGCGGCCATTCCACTCGGCGGCTATGTGAAGATGCTGGACGAGCGCGAAGGCGAAGTGCCGGCGGCGGAATTGCATCGCGCCTTCAACCGCAAGCCACTCCTGAGCCGCGCGCTGGTCGTGCTCGCAGGCCCCCTGGCCAATTTTCTGTTCGCCATGCTGGCATATACCGTGGTCTATGTGATTGGCGTGGAGGGCATCAAGCCGGTGATCGGCGAGGTGCAACCCGGAAGCCCCGCGGCGCTGGCTGGCCTGCAGCGCAACGATGAAATCGTGGCCATTGATGACGAGGCCACGCCGACCTGGGGCAATGTCATTGAAATCACGCTGCCGCGGGTGCTGGAACATTCCACATTACATGTGCGCACACGTGACGCCGCCGGCGAGGAGCACCTGCGCATGCTGCCGTTGGATGGATTGCGCATCGACGATGTCACCCGTGGTGATTTGTTCAAGAAGCTGGGCTTCGAACAGTTTCAACCGGTATATACGCCGGTGATTCAGAAGGTCCTCTCCGGCGGTGCGGCGGCGCGCGCGGGTCTGCAGGCCGGCGATCGGCTGATGGAACTGGACGGCCGGCCGCTGCGCAACAGCGCGCAGTTCATAGATGCCGTGGCGGCAAAGCCCGATAACCCGCTGATCCTCGAGATTGAACGACAGGGGCGTCCAATGACTTTGACGGTCACACCGCAGTCAGTGGCGGACAAGGACAAGGGGCATGTCGGGCGCATCAATGCCGTAATCGCCGTGCCGGAAGAAGCGCGCAGCGAAATGCAGCGCCTCTTCGCGGTTGAGCGTTATGGCGTGATCGGTGCCGTTCACAAGGCCTGGGATCGCAGCTGGCAGATTTCGTGGCTGACGCTCAAGTTGATGGCCAGCATGATCCGGCGCGAGGCCTCGCTGGACAACATCAGCGGCCCAATCAGCATCGCCCAGTATGCCGGCCGTTCGCTCAGCCTGGGCGCGGCGCGGTTTCTGGAATTCATGGCATTCGTCAGCATCAGCCTGTTTGTGCTGAATCTGCTGCCGGTGCCGCTACTGGATGGCGGGCATTTAATGTATTACCTTATTGAGTTTGTGGTACGCAGGCCGCTGCCGGAATCCGTGCAGGCAGTGGGGCAGCAGGTGGGATTGGTATTGTTGCTGATGCTGATGGGACTGGCGTTTTACAACGACATCCTGCGACTGTGGTCTTGACGCCCATCGTTGCAGTCCATGCAATAACTATATAAAAAAGATGCGATTAGTCAATTATATTAACAGGCTCCTTTATGTGTGCCTGACGCTTGTGGCGCTGCTTCCGCAGCCGTCCTATGCCATGGAATCCTTCGTGGTCCGGGACATACGCTTGGAGGGCCTATCCCGTATCTCCCCCGGCACGGTGTTCAATTATCTGCCGGTCAAGGTCGGCGACAACTTCGATGAAGGCAAATCGGCCGATGCGGTCAAGGCCCTGTTCAAGACCGGCCTGTTCGACGACGTCAAACTGGAGCGCGACGGCGATGTGTTGGTGGTGAAGGTCAAGGAGCGCCGCGCCATTGCGCAGATCAACATCACCGGCAACAGCGACATCAAGACCGAGGACCTGCTGAAGGGTCTCAAGGACAATGGCTTCGCCGAGGGCGAGGTCTACGATAAGTCCAAGCTGGATCGAGTCGCGCTGGAATTGCAACGGCAGTATTTCTCGCAAGGTAAATATGGTGTCAAGATCGACACCAAGGTGACGGACCTCGACAACAACCGGGTCGCCATCGCCATCAGCATCTCCGAGGGGCGGGTGGCGCGCATCAAACAGATCAATATCGTCGGCAACAAGGTATTCAGCGAGAAGGAATTACTCAAGCAATTCAAGCTGTCAACGCCGACCGCCTTTTCATTTTTCACCCGCGCCGACCAATATTCCAAACAGAAGCTGGGGGCCGATCTGGAATCGCTGCGGTCCTTCTATCTCGACCGCGGTTACATCAACTTCAATGTGGAATCCACCCAGGTGTCCATCACTCCGGACAAGAATGACGTCTATGTGACCGTGAATATCACCGAGGGCAACCAGTATAGCCTGGACGATGTCAAACTGGCGGGTGAGTTGATTGTCCCGCAGGAGGATTTGTTCAAGGTGGTGCGCACGCGCAAGGGCATGATTTTCTCGCGCAAGGATGCCACCGACAGCACGAAGGGCGTCACCGAGCGGCTGGGCAAGGATGGTTATGCATTCGCCAACGTCAATGCCGTGCCGGACATTCATGCCGACAAGAAGACCATCACCCTCACTTATTTCATCGATCCCGGCAAACGGGTGTACGTTCGCCGCATCAATTTCTTCGGCAACACCAAGACGCGCGATGAGGTATTGCGGCGTGAAATGCGGCAACTGGAGGGCGCCTATCTAGACACCGCCAAGGTCGAGCGCTCGAAGGTGCGCCTGCAGCGCCTGGATTATTTCAAATCGGTCAATGTCGAGACCCCGGCCGTTCCAGGCACGACCGACCAGGTGGACGTCAATTTCACCGTGGAGGAGAAGCCTTCCGGGAATCTGCTGCTGGGACTGGGCTTCTCGCAATCGCAGGGCCTTATTTTCAACAGCAGCGTCACCCAGGATAATTTCCTGGGCAGCGGCAAGCGCGTTGATTTCGCCTTCAACAACAGCGACGTGAACCGCGCCTATCGGCTGGGCTATCTCGATCCTTACTGGACAGTGGACGGCGTGAGCCAGGGGTACAGCATCGGTTATCAGGAAACCAATTCTTCCGATTTGAACATCGTCCAGTTTGATTCGGCCACGTTCAACGTGGGCACGGAATTCGGCATCCCCCTGACCGAGTACAACAGCATCGACATCGGATTGCAATACGAGAAAACAAATATCTCAAATACGAACAGCTTGACGACACAGCAGGTGCTCGATTTTCTTGCGCGGGAAGGGCATAACTACGACGATATAAAGTTGACAAGCAGTTTCGCCTATGACACACGCAACAAGGCCTTCCTGCCGGATCGCGGTACCTTGCACAAGATATCTGTCGAACTGGCCACGCCGGGCGGTGACCTGGAATATTACAAGATGTTCTATGATGCGCGCTGGTTCTATCCGCTGACGGATACCTATACGCTGGCGCTGCACGGCCGTTTTGGCTACGGCGATAGTTATGGAAGGACTCAGGAATTGCCGTTCTTCGAGAACTTCTACGCCGGTGGCCCGCGTACTGTGCGGGGTTACGAGGAAAATACGCTGGGTCCCAAGGATGCGAACGATCTGGCCACGGGCGGGAATGTCGAGATAATAGGCAATGCCGAGGTGATCCTGCCGGTGCCTTATCTATCCGACATCGAATCGCTGCGTATTTCCGGTTTCCTGGATACGGGCAATATATACGGCGTCAATGAAAGCGTGGATCTCGGCCAATTGCGCTATTCCGCGGGATTGGCGGGTTTGTGGCAGTCACCCTTTGGTGTGTTGACCATCAGCGTTGCCCAGCCCTTCAACACCCAATCCAGTGACCGGACCCAGGCATTCCAGTTTACATTCGGCACTTCCTTCTAAAACCGGCCGTCCGACGGTAAGATCGCGCCGTCGATGACAGTCCTTAACTTTGGAGCATGACCTTGAAAAATCTGAAACTGATTCGTACCGTCCTGATGGCCGCCGCCGTTTTGTCGATGACGCCCGCCGCAGGCGCCGAGGATTTGAAGATCGGCGTCGTCAATGTCATCAAGGTGCTCGATGGATCCCCACAGGCCCAGAAGGCCAGCAAGGCGCTCGAAAGGGAATTCTCCACCCGCCAGAAGGACTTGACCGGCATGCAGAAGTCACTCAAGGATATGCAGGATAAGTTCAGCAAGGATGGCGCCACGATGGCGGATACCGAGGCGCAGCAGATGGAGCGGGACATCACCACCAAGCAGCGCGATCTGCGCCGTGCCCAGGATGAATACCGCGAGGACTTCAACCTCCGACGCAGCGAAGAATTGGGCAAGATGCAGAAGGAGATCATCCAGACCATCCAGGCCGTGGCCAAGGAACAGGGCTTCGATCTCGTGCTGGGCGATGCGCTCTATGCCAGCAGCAAGGCGGACATCACCGCCGCCGTTCTGGATCGCCTGAGAAAAACGGGAGGCGCCGATACCGACAGCGCCGCCGAAGACAAGAAATCGTCCGGAACCTCGGGCGCCGGCAATGCAGCGGCCGCGGCGAGGAAACCGGGCGGCGCCGCCGGGGATCTACCCTGACGGCGGCTCGACCCCGCCGCGAGGGCCCTCTGACGTGGGTTCCAAGACGGGTCACAAAACCCTGGGAGAGCTGGCGGCGCATGTTGGCGCCGAGTTGCACGGCGACCCAAAGGTTACCGTGCGGCGTCTGGCGACGCTGGATCAGGCCGGGGCCGGCGATCTGTCCTTTCTCTACAACCGTCGCTACCGCAAGTTTCTGAAGGTGACCGCCGCTTCCGCGGTCATTCTCTCGCCGGCGGATGCGGCTGACTGCGCGGTAGCCACCCTGGTAATGGACAATCCATATCTGGGTTATGCGCGCGCCGCGAATCTGCTCACTGCCATGCCACCACCACCGGGTGGCGTGCATGCGACGGCGGCCGTGCATCCGGAGGCGCGCGTGGATCCTACCGCGATGGTGGGGCCCCACGCGGTGGTGGAGGCTGGCGCGGAAGTGGGCGAGCACGTGATGCTGGAGGCGGGCTGTGTAGTGCAGCACGGCTGCCGTATCGGCGGCCACAGCCGGATCGAGGCCAACGCGGTGGTGGGGACGGGGGTGACGGTGGGACGGCGCTGCATAATCCACGCCGGCGCGATCATCGGCGCCGATGGCTTCGGCTTTGCACGCGACGGACAGCAATGGGTGAAAATACCGCAAATGGGAGGTGTGCATATCGGTGATGATGTGGAGATCGGCGCCAACACGACCATCGATCGCGGCGCCTTGAAGGACACTCTCATCGAAGATGGTGTCAAGATCGACAATTTGGTCCAGATCGGGCACAACTGCCGCATCGGCGCCCACACCGCAATTGCCGGGTGTGTGGGTATCGCCGGCAGCGTGACGATCGGCCGAAGGTGTCTCATCGGCGGCGCCGTCGGCATCGCCGGCCATCTTGAGATCGCGGATGATGTCACTGTGACGGCCATGAGCGGCGTGCACAAATCGATTTTGAAGCCGGGGGTGTATTCCTCCGGCTGGCCGGTGCAGGAGAACAGGACCTGGCACCGCTATCTGGCCCAGATAAGCCGGCTGGCCCGCGGCCCGAAACAATCCGCGCGGAATGACGATGAATAAAGGGCACACACCGGGAGCGGGTGCCGCCAGCGCGGTCACGATGGATGTCCACGACATCCTGCGGCTGCTGCCGCACCGTCATCCCTTTCTGCTGGTGGACAAGGTGCTGGCATGCACGCCGGATCGTTCCATCAGCGTGGTCAAGAACGTCACCTATAATGAACCGTTTTTCCCCGGGCACTTCCCCAACCGTCCCATCATGCCCGGCGTATTGATCCTCGAGGCGATGGCACAGGCCACCGGTCTGCTGGCCTTTTATTCCCGCGGCGAAACGCCCAATGACGGCACCATGTATTATCTGGTGGGCGTGGACAAGGCGCGCTTCAAAAAGCCCGTCGAGCCGGGAGATCAATTGATCCTGGACATCACGCTGGATCGCCGCATCCGCGACATCTACCGGTTCATCGGCGAAGGCAGGGTTGGGAGTGAAGTCGTGTGCACGGCGGAATTTCTCACCACGAAGATGGAATTCAGGCGATGAGCCCGGCGTCCATGGAGAACGCCGGGAAATGATTGATGCCAGCGCCCGCATCGATCCGCGCGCGCGGCTCGCCGAGGGTGTGGACGTCGGTCCCGGATGCCTGATTGGCGCTGATGTCGAAATCGACGGCGACACACGCATTGCTCCTTACGTCATCATCCATGGCTCCACGCGCATAGGACGGCGGAATCAGATTCATCCCTTTTGTGTCATCGGCGGCGATCCCCAGGATAAAAAATACCAGGGCGAGGGCAGTACCCGGCTGGAAATCGGCGACGACAACACCATCCGTGAACACTGCACCATCAATCGCGGCACCGTGCAGGGTGGCGGCGTCACGCGCATCGGTGATCACAACTGGGTCATGGCCAATGTGCATATCGCGCATGATTGCCAGGTCGGTAGTCACACCGTTTTTGCCAACAACACCGCGCTGGCCGGGCATGTCGCTATCGAGGATCACGTCATTCTGGGAGGCTTCACCGGCGTGCATCAGTTCTGTCGCGTCGGTGCCTACAGTTTTGCCGCTATTGCCTCGGTGATCGTCAAGGATGTGCCGCCCTATCTCATGGTGGCCGGCAACACGGCGGAGACCCGCGGCCTCAACCGGGAGGGTCTGAAACGTCATGGCTTTTCAGCCGAAACCCTTCAGCTGCTTCGGCAGGCCTACAAGATTCTGTACCGGCAGCATCTGCCGCTGAGCGAGGCCGTTGAGCAGTTGAAGGCGTTGAATGGCGGGAGCGCAGAAGTCCGGCGTCTGGTGGATTTCGTCAGCCGCTCCACGCGCGGCATCGTGCGCTGATCGCAGGAATGGCGTATGCCCCGGGTCGCGATCATCGCTGGCGAACCCTCCGGCGACCGGCTGGCCGCCGCCTTGATCCGCGCCCTGCGCGCGCAGCGAAACGATCTGGAATTCTGCGGCATCGCCGGACCGGAGATGATTGCCGCCGGCTGTTCGGCATGGGCTCCGATGGGCCGGCTGGCGGTCATGGGAATCGGCGAGATCCTGCGGCGTTACCGCGAACTGCGCGTCCTCCAGCATCAAGTCATCGACTTCCTGAAGATTTGGCTGCCGGACGTCTTCATTGGCGTGGATGCGCCGGAATTCAACCTCGCGCTCGAGGAGCGCCTGCACGCATCGGGGATTCGCTGCATCCATTACGTCAGTCCCAGCGTCTGGGCGTGGCGGGAACGGCGCCTGCAACGGCTGCGGCGGGCCGTGGATCGCCTGTTGGTGTTGTTTCCGTTTGAAGAAACCTATTATCGGGACCGGGGGGGCGTGCCGTTTCGCTTTGTGGGACATCCACTGGCGGATGAATTGCGGGCCTTGCCCGATCGGGCATCGCTGCGCGTCACCCTTGGCCTGACGCCTTTCGACCGTGTCCTGGCGCTTTTGCCCGGCAGCCGGGAGAATGAACTCCGGCATCATGCGAAAATATTTCTGCGCACCGCCGCGTTATGCAGGAAAAAATTTCCCGATTTGAAAGTGCTGGTGCCGCTGGTGAGCGAGGACCATGAGCGCTTGTGGCGCGACCTGCTGCCGGACGCCGGGCCGGAAGTGCGTTTCCCGCGCGGCCGGTCGCGGGAGGCACTGGCGGTGGCGGATGCGGCCTTGATCACCTCCGGCACCGCCACGCTGGAGGCCATGTTGCTGGGGTGCCCCATGGTGGTGGCCTACCGCGCGTCCTGGCTGAGCTACGCCTTTATCCGGCCACTGCTGCGTCTGCGCAGGTTTTCCCTGCCCAATCTCATCGCCAGATCGTCCATCGTTCCGGAATATATACAGGGTGCGGCCCGACCCGGCGCGCTGGCGTTGAGTCTCCTGGAACTGCTGCAACCCGGGGCAGCGGCGGCCGCCCGACAGCGCAAGAGATTTGCCAGGCTGGCCGGCCAGTTTCCCCCCAACGCCAGTGCGCGCGCCGCAGATGCAGTTCTGGAATTGCTGCCGTGACGGTGCTTTTGGTCCGCATCGCGGGCATCGATGAAGTGGGGCGCGGGCCGCTGGCCGGGCCCGTGCTGGCGGCGGCGGTTGTGCTGCATCCTGACCGGCCCATCGACGGACTCAGGGATTCGAAACTGCTGACCGCCCGCCGGCGCACCTGCCTGGCCGAAGAGATCCGTGTGCGGGCCTGGCACTGGGCCCTGGGCCGCGCCGAGGTGCACGAAATCGACGGGCTCAACATCCTGCGGGCGAGCCTCCTGGCGATGGAGCGCGCAGTCGCCGCACTGGCGGAACCACCTGACGCCGCAGTGGTGGATGGCCTGCACGCGCCCCGCATTCCCTGTCCGGTGGAGACACGCGTCGCGGCCGATCGGGATGTGCCGGCGGTCAGCGCGGCCTCGATCCTGGCCAAGGTCTGCCGCGATTTGGAGATGGTGTCACTTGATCATATGTATCCTGGATACGGGTTCGCCAGGCACAAGGGTTATCCCACCGCCGAACACCTGCTGGCCTTGCAACGGCTGGGGCCCACGCCCATCCATCGACGTTCGTTTGCGCCCGTGCGGGAATGGAACAAATTGCGGGAAGCGCGGCAATGAGTTCCTTCGTTCATTTACGATTGCATACCGAGTACTCGCTGATCGATGGCCTGATCCGGATCGAGCCGCTGATGGCGGCCGTCGCCGCGGCGGCCATGCCGGCGGTGGCGTTGACCGATCAGAACAATCTCTTCGCAATGATGAAGTTCTATCAGGCGGCGGAACACGCCGGCATCAAACCGATCATCGGCGCCGATCTGTGGCTGCGGCGCCCGCAACGCGCGCTGTCGCGCTTCGTGCTCCTGTGCCGGAATCCGCAGGGCTACCGCCATCTCGCGCAGCTGATCACTCGTGGCTACATGGAAAACCAGCGGGAGGGCAGGCCCTGCATCGAATGGGATTGGCTGCAGGAGCACGCGGATGGACTGATCGCCCTGTCCGGCGGCCGCGAGGGCGATGTCGGCCAGGCGCTCCTCGGCGGCGATGTCGCATGGGCCGAAGAGCTGACGGCGGAATGGGCGCACTGTTTCCCGGACGCCTACTATCTGGAATTGCAGCGCACCGGGCGCCCGCAGGAGGAGGAATACCTGCAGGCGGCGGTGGACCTCGCAGCGCGGCGCGGCCTGCCGGTGGTGGCCACCAATGATGTGCGTTTTCTCCACGCCGCGGATTACGAGGCCCACGAAGCCCGCGTCTGCATTCATGAAGGCCGTACGCTGGCCGATCCACGGCGTCCGCATCTCTATTCCCCGCAGCAATATCTGCGGTCGCCGGAGGAAATGACGACGCTGTTCTCCGATCTGCCGGAGGCCCTCGCCAACACCGCGCATGTCGCGGCGCGTTGCAATTTTGAATTGCAGTTCGGCAAATACCATCTGCCGGCCTTCCCGGTCCCGGAGGGGCATGACGCGGCGTCCTGGCTGCGGGCGGAAGCGGCCTCAGGTTTGGAGGCGCGCCTGCAAAAACTTCATGGCGACCGGACGGCGGAACGCGCGCCGCCTTACCGGCAGCGCCTGGCGCTGGAAAGCGACGTCATCGCGGGCATGGGTTTCGCCGGCTATTTTCTCATTGTGGCTGATTTCATCCGCTGGGCGAAGACGCGCGGAATTCCCGTGGGGCCGGGCCGTGGTTCCGGCGCCGGTTCGCTGGTGGCCTATGCGCTCGGGATCACCGAACTCGACCCGCTGCGTTATGACCTGCTGTTCGAGCGCTTTCTCAATCCGGAGCGCGTGTCGATGCCGGATTTCGACGTGGACTTCTGCATGGATCGCCGCGACGAGGTGATCCACTATGTCACGGAAAGGTACGGCCAGGATCGCGTGGCGCAGATCATCACCCACGGCACCATGGCGGCCAAGGCGGTGGTGCGGGATGTGGGCCGGGTGCTGGATCTGCCGTACAAATTCGTCGATCAGGTGGCCAAGCTGGTTCCCTTCGCGCTTGATATGACATTGGAGCGTGCGCTGGCGGAGGAGCCGGCGCTCAAGGCGCGCTATGAACAGGAGGAGGAGGTCCGCACCTTGATCGATCTGGCGCTGAACCTGGAGGGTTTGTCGCGCAACGCCGGGCGGCATGCCGGCGGCGTGGTCATCGCGCCGGCGCCGCTGACCGACTTCATGCCGTTGTACTGCGAGCCGGGCGGCACTTCTCCAGTCACGCAGTTGGACATGCTCGATGTCGAGGTGATGGGATTGGTGAAATTCGATTTTCTCGGCCTGCGCACGTTGACCATCATCGATTGGGCGTTGCGTGACATCAATGCGGCCCGCGCCGCGCAGGGACAGACGCCGATTGATATCAACCTGTTGCCGCTGGATGACAGGCCCACCTACGATCTCATCCGCCGTGCCGACACCACGGCGATCTTCCAGCTGGAATCACGCGGCATGCGCGACCTCATCCGCCGATGGCAGCCCGACACCTTTGGGGATCTGGTGGCGCTGGTGGCCATGTTCCGGCCCGGCCCGCTGGGTTCGGGCATGGTCGAGGACTTCATCAGCCGCAAACAGGGCCGCGCGCGCGTGCATTACCCGCATCCGGCGCTGGAGGCCATTCTCAAACCCACCTGGGGCGTCATCGTCTATCAGGAACAGGTCATGCAGATCGCGCAGGTACTCGCCGGTTATACGCTTGGCGCCGCCGACCTCCTGCGCCGGGCCATGGGCAAGAAAAAGCCCGAGGAAATGGCCAAGCAGCGCGCGGTGTTTCTGGATGGCGCGATGAAGAACGGCGTCAAGGAGGCCGTGGCGGCCAGCATTTTTGATCTGATGGAGAAGTTCGCCGAGTACGGATTCAACAAGTCGCACTCCGCGGCCTACGCGCTGGTGGCCTATCAGACGGCCTGGTTGAAGACGCATCATGGCGCGGTATTCATGGCGGCGGTGCTGTCCTCGGAGATGGACGACACGGACAAGATCGTTTCACTGATCCGCGATTGCCGGCGCCGCAACATCGAGGTGCAGCGGCCCGACATCAACAGCGGCACGCACCATTTCACCGCCGTTGACGCCGGCACGATTCGCTACGGGCTGGGGGCGATCAAGGGTGTGGGGCGATCCGCGGCCGAGGCCATTGTGCAGGAACGCGCTGAGCGCGGCGTCTACACGGATTTGTTCGACCTGTGCCGGCGCCTGGATTTGCACCGGGTGAATCGTCGCGTGCTGGAAGCCCTGATCCGCGCCGGGGCGCTTGATGCCCTGGGTCCGCACCGCGCCTCTCTCATGGCCACGCTGGGACTGGCCTTGCAACAGGCCGAGCAGAGCGGGCTGCGTGAATCGGCCGGCCAGGAGGACCTCTTCGCCACCGGCGCAGGCGACACCGCCGACCAGGCACGGATACTGTCCGACACTGAATTTGTACACATGCCGGAATGGCCGGAGGAGGAGCGCCTGTTGGGTGAGCAGGCGACGCTTGGGCGTCCCATGACCGGGCATTTGATCGATCGGTATCTTGCCGACATTGAGAACATGAGGCTGCTGCGGATCGCCGCGTTGCAGAAAATAAAAAACACGCCGGTACGCTGCAAGGTTGCCGCCATTGTGGGCGAGATGCGCATGCGCAACAGTCGGCGCGGGCGGATGGCGGTGCTGGTGCTCGATGATCACGACGCCAGTGTGGAAGTGACCGTGTATCCGGAGACGTTGCAGGCCCATGCCGGACTGCTGGAGGTGAACAGGGCCGTCGTGCTGGAGGGAAATTATGATCAGGACAATTTTACCGGCGAGATGGCGCTGACCGCGGAGAAAATCTGGAGCCTTGACCAGGCGCGTGCGGAATTCGCACGCCGACTGGTGGTGACCATCGATGCCGAACGTTGCGGCGCCGGCTGGCTGGAGGATTTCAAGACGATGCTGAGTGATCAACGCCGCGGCGCCTGTCCGGTGTACGTCGAATATCAACGGGGCGGCGCGCGCGCGCGCCTGCGTCTCGGCAACGAATGGTTGATCCTGCCGACCGGGACGCTGGTGGACAATTTGCGGAGGCGTCTGGGGGATGATCGCGTACACGTGGAGTACTAGCAGATTGATGAGAAACCACCAGGGAGGTCGTCCGAGTTGCTGCCGTTCGCTCGAAAGCCCGCCGTCCGCCGGATAACATCTCAATCTTTTTCTCTTGCAGGTATAATTATTAATACTGCTTGTCAAAATGAGCCGCGACATCGATGAACATGAATTTTCTGGATTTCGAACAGCCGATCGCCGAGTTGGAGGCCAAGATTGAGGAACTCCGCTATCTCGGTAATGACAGCGACATCAACATCACCGAGGAGATCGCCAGACTCAGGCAGCATTCACAGGAGCTGACGCGCTCGATCTTTTCTTCGTTGACCGCCTATCAAGTGTCGCGTCTGGCACGGCATCCGCAGCGCCCGTACACGCTGGATTACGTCGCGAGGTTGTTCACCGATTTCGAGGAACTGCACGGCGATCGCTGTTTTGGCGATGATGCCGCCATCGTCACCGGTCTGGCGCATTTCGGCGGCCGGCCGGTCGCCGTGATCGGCCATCAGAAGGGGCGCAGCACCAGGGAGAACCTGCAGCGCAATTTCGGCATGGCCCGGCCCGAGGGATACCGCAAGGCGCTGCGGATCATGAAAATGGCGGAGCGGTTCAGGCTGCCGCTCCTGACCTTCATCGACACGCCCGGCGCCTATCCGGGTATCGACGCGGAAGAACGCGGCCAGAGCGGGGCCATCGCCGGAAATCTGATCGAGATGGCCAGTCTGGCCACGCCCATCATCGCCACGGTCATTGGCGAGGGCGGATCGGGCGGCGCGCTGGCCATTGGCGTGGCGGATCGCGTGCTCATGCTCGAGTACAGCACCTACGCCGTGATCTCGCCGGAAGGCTGCGCCTCGATCCTGTGGAAAAGCGCGGAGCGCGCCGGCGATGCCGCCGAGGCCATGGGCATTACTTCAAAGCGTCTGCTGGAACTGCGGCTGGTGGATCAGGTGATCGAAGAGCCGCTGGGCGGCGCCCACCGCGATCCGGACCTCATGGCGGCGCGGCTCAAGAAGGCGTTGCAGGATCAGTTCCTGCATCTGGAAGGCATCCCGGTTGCGCAACTGGTGGAGATGCGGTTCCAGCGGCTTATGCGCTCCGGCGTCTACCGCCAGAATTAGTTCTTCATCGAGTTTGTGAATTCCATTCCGGATATTCTGCGCGAACACCTGGAGTTTCTGCTTGAAGACGTCACGGCGTCGTCCGTCGTATGGGCCGGCTACAGCGGCGGCTGCGATTCCTCCGCACTGCTGCACGCCTTGCACAAATGGGGCAGGGAACACGAGATCCGCGTGCTGGCAGTGCACGTCAACCACCATCTGCACCCGGAGGCCGCGACATGGGCCGGTTTCTGCGCAGAGCAATGCGCGCTTCTTGGGGTTCCCTTGCGTACGGTTGAAGTGGATGTCAGCCCCCTGAATGGCCGCAGCCTCGAGGCGCGTGCCCGGCAATTGCGCTACGACGCCTGCCGCGCGCTCTTGGGATCGGGTGATTGTTTTCTGACGGCGCATCATCAGGAGGATCAAGCCGAGACCCTGCTGCTGCAACTGTTGCGCGGCAGCGGCGTGCACGGCCTCTCAGCCATGCCGGAACGAACACCCTTCGGACCGGGCTGGCATGTAAGGCCGCTCCTGTCCTGTCCGCGCGCTGATTTGATCGGGTACGCGCGGGCGCAAGGGCTGCAATGGCTGGATGACCCCAGCAATGCGGACACGAGCCATGACCGGAATTATCTGCGACATAAGATCATGCCGCGCCTGCGGCAACGCTGGCCGGCCGCGGCCGAAGTGATGACTCGCGCCGCCCGCTGGCAGGCGGAGGCGGCGACGCTGCTGGATGAAATGGCGGCGTTGGATCTGGAAACCACGCGTGGTCCGCGTCCGGAATGCCTGTCCGTGCCGGCGTTGTGCGCATTGAGTCCGGCGCGATGCGCGCAGGTGTTGCGGCTGTGGATCAAATCACTGGGTCTGGCCGCGCCCTACGCCGCGCATCTTGAACAAGTCCGCCATGACCTGTTGCATGCCCGCCGTGACAGCCGGGCCCGGGTGCGCTGGCCCGGTGCGGAGGTGCGCCGTCATCGTGATTTGTTGTACGCCGGGCAGCACGATTCCGACAACGGCGATGACGAAGAGACACTCGTGGACTGTGTGTGGGATCCATCCATGCCCCTGCAATTGCCGTGGGGCCGGTTATCGGCGCACAAGGCCAAGGGTGTGGGACTGGCCGCGCGGCACGTGCAGCAGCACGGCCTGCGTATCCGGCGGCGGCGGGGCGGGGAGGTCTGCCGACCGGCGTGGCGCACGCACCGCCAGTCGTTGAAGAAATTATTGCAGGAAACGGGTGTGCCGCCGTGGCAGCGCGAAAGGCTGCCTTTGATCTATTGCGGTGATGAGCTGGCGGCGGTGGCCGATCTCTGGGTTTGCCATCCCTGGCAGGCCACTGCGGACGAGGCGGGATGGGTATTTCGCTGGGAGCCGGCTGATGAAAACTAAGGTATGCGGGTGCGGACCATGACGGTCTGCTGCATGGAGGCGGGGTCGTCGTCGAAGCGCGTGAAGCGGAAGCTGATGTCGCCGATCTCGACAGTGTCGCCCTCGTTCAATTCCGCCTGCTTTACTTTCTTGTCGTTGACATAGATGCCGTTCATGGATTCCAGATCGGTGATGTCGAACTTGCCATTGTAGCGGCGGTGTATCTCGGCATGCTGGCGCGAGATGGAGACGTCGTCGATGGTCAACTCGTTGTTGCGGCTGCGGCCGATGCGCCAGGGCGATTGGTCGATGGCGTGCCGCGTCTCCGTCGCTCCGTGCTGCACCAGGTAGGCGTAGGGTTTGCCGGCGGGAGTTGGCGGCATGGCAATGATGGGCGCAGTCGTGGCGGCCCGGCGCACGTAGCGACCGTACAAACCCAGGGCGATCAATACCGCCAGCAGACACAACACGGGAACGCCATACCATAACCAGACATCCCAGCGGTGGCCCGGTTCAGGCGCGGTTGGCGTCGGGGCGACGGCCGGGGTGGACGGTGATGCGGCCGGCATCGTCGCCGATGAGGATACCGGCGTGGTCCCGGGAGCAGTGGGCGCCACCTGGGGTGTCGGGAAGGCGACGCCGTAAGTGATGGAGGCTTGGGCATCGCCGGCGCGCAGTTGCAGCGTCAGCGTCTGCGCGCCATTTTTCGTCGCGGCCAGAGAAGTCAGATCGACATGGATTCGGCCGCCGGTTTCCGCAATCCAATATGGATTGGCAATGAAATCTTCAGGCAGTTTGAATGTGTCGGCGCTGGCGCCGATGTAGTAGCCACCGGAATCCTCAGCCAGCTTGCGCAGTGATTGCAGACCGACGGACAGCGCCACCGAGCGCGGATAGCCGACGCCGACGATGGGGATGTCCAACTCCAGGGCCTTTTTGATGACGTCCTCGTGGTGGTAGGAAAAATCCTCGGCGAGTCCGTCGGAGAACAGGTACAGCGCGCGGCGGCCGGCCTTATAACCCTGCAGGAGCTTCAACCCCTCCAGCGCATTGCGGTACAACTCCGTGGTCTTGCCGGTCGCCTTCAGATCGGCAATGGCCTTTTCGATTTCGGAGGGAAGCGCGCCGAGTGGCGCCAGAATGCGCAGATTGGTATCAAACGCCGCCAGACCAAAACGCTGGCGCGGCGAGGCGGCGGCCAGCATGGCGCGCAATTGCGGCTTGATGGCGTCAATGGCCGGCTCGCGGCGCGGATCGCTGGTGTCCACCATGAACAGAATGGCGGTCACGTCATCAGACGCAGGATATGGGGTGTTGGCGGCCTCGACCGGGGCATCGCCCAACTGTGCCGATACGGTGGTCTGTTCCTTGGTCGGACCGAGCCAGCGATAGCTGCAGTCCACCTGCAGCGGTTGTGTTTCGCTGCATTGATAACTGAGGGAATCGGTGAGCGTGGTCGCCCGCGACGGAGCAGGGGAGATGGCGGACAACAAACTCCCGCTGCCCGCGAGGAGCACAAGCGTCAATATGCGCCGTAAGCTCATCATTGCTTCCGGCTATTGTGCCGCAAAACGGCCGAAAAAATAAGCTCTATGGAGCCGATCAGCGCTCCGGAAAAAGCGGATCGGGCATGTCGTAGAAGCTGATGTTCGGCGCCTTGATGCCGTATTCCGTCTCGCCCGCGGGCGTGGGTTCCACCTCGCCCAGTTGCGGCAGGTTCTTGCGCAGTTTGGTGGCCGCATCCGTGACCTTGACGTGCAATTCAGGGGTGAACGGCAGCACATAGGCGCGCGGCAGATACTGCCCGCGGCCGTGCTGCAGATCGGTGACCCAGAGGTATATGCTGCCCTTGCTGGAGGTGGCCTTGTCCGGCTCATGGACCTGCACCGCCAGCAGATTGAAGCGTTCCGGCAGCGCATAGGTGGTGGCCCACCCCATGAGCGGCCCGATGGAATGCGCGGTGATCCAGTAAAAGACCCCGACCAGCGCCACGCCCGGCAGCTTGACCAGCCAGGGCCAGTTCGAATTCAGCACCAGATTCAACGCCAGCACCGCCAGCACAACGCTGGATAAAATAATTCCGGCAAGTCCCCAATACATGTCGTGCTCCTTCCGTATCCTGAATATGTGTTGGCGAGTGCGGTCAGCGATTCGAGGACGCCGGCTGTTCCTCGCCCGTCTTCGGCGGAGGCCCCTCCGGGGCGGAGTCGGAGAAGATGTAATCAAATTTCGGCTTGACGCTCTTCTGCCCGCCCTCCTTCTGTTCCTTCGTCACGTTGTGCGTCCCCAGATCCGCCTCCTGCACTTCGCCGACCTGCGGTATGTTCTTCTTGAGTTTGGCGCCGACCTGTTTGACGCGGGCATGCAGCTCGGGAGTGTACGGCACGATGTAGCCGCGCGGCACATTGGGCTGTGCGGTCTGCGGATCACGATCCACCACCCAGAAGAAGACATTTCCTTCCTCGCCGCTCATCTGATCCGGTTCGCGCATGTAAACGCCGAGAATGCTGAAGCGCCTGGGCATGGCATCCTTGCTGGGCCAGCCGAGCAGCGGTGGAAACGACATGTACATCACGATATAGGAGAGGGAAACGACGACGGTGGCCAGCATCTTGGTGCGCCAGGGCCAGCGTGAGAACAGATTCAGCGCCAGCAACAGGGCCGCCAGCACGGTGTACATCGTATTAAGTTCGCCACTGCTCAGGATCATGATTGGCCCTTTCCGAAAATGCGCTCCGTGAGTGATTTCTGAATGTGATTGATGTTGGCGATCTTGCCGTCCGAACCGATGGTGAAACGCACCGCGGTCAACTCATCGCCGGCCTTGTGCAGGGTCAGGGTGCCGTAGTACACCACCTCCAGTTGCGGGTTGACCTTGTCCACCGTGACGTCGACATCCACCGGTTTGTCATCCTGGGAGGCATAGTAGTGGATATTGACCACGTATTCGCCGGTGATGGTTCCACGGATGGTCACGACTTCCTGCCTCAGGGGAACCTCGACGGTCTGCCCGTTGACGTTGATGGAATCGTTGACGCCGCGATCATCGCGATCCAGATGGACAAGCCCGGCCTCCTTGTTCTGGAACCACACCAGGTTGCCGTCAGGTTCCTCCACCCAGGTGTCGATGTCGTTCGGATTGTTGTCGGGCCAGTGTACGGTGATGATGTATTCGGCCTTGGGATCGATGATGCCTTTTTTCGACACGGGATTCATGAAGATGATGGAGAGCACGAAGAAGTAGGTCAGCGCCTGGATGATTTTGAACAGGACCGCCGTCATGACATCAAAGGGCTGATAAAACTTCGACCTGCCGCCCAACCGGAGAGCCATGAGGAAACCTGCCGTCTATTTCAGGATTTGTGCAGCCGGGGCAGGATGTGCACGTCGGTGAGATTGATCGTGGTCTCCAGCAATTCCTCAAGTCCGCGGCCCAGCAGGTAATAGGGTATGGACAGCAGGATGCCGCCGACCAGGCTGACCAGCGTGGTGTTGAGTGCGGTGCTCATGCCAAAGCTCATCTGCCGCAGCACGCGCTGCATGGCGCTCGCGTCCAGGATTTCATTCTGCGACACCGAACCCAGCATCAAAATGAAGCCGATCAGGGTGCCCAGAAAGCCCACTTTGAGCAGGAAGTCGATCAGAAACCAGCCGAATTCATTCTTGCCGCGCAGACGCGAGGCGTGCGCCTCCAGGATGTCGGCGCTGGTGACGGACTTCGACGCCGGATCGCGCTCCGTATGCTTGGCGGACAGCAGATCGGCGACATAACGCGAAACAAAGCTTTCGGGCAGGACGCGCCCGCTGTCGACCAGGCACAGGCGGCCGTCCTCGTCGCAGGCCACCGGCTCGCCGGTATTGATCAGGTTCAGTTCCGTGCGGCGGGTGACGTTGAGTTCATGCGAAAGATTGAGCGTGCGCAGGAGGGAGTGGCTGAGGCCCACGAAATAGATGGCGATGACCACGATGGAAATCATGCTCTTGTCGGTGGCCACCATGGCCTGGATCAGCCCGGTATCCGTTGTCACCACAAATCCGTAAATGACCAGCCCGGTGGTCATCATCCAGGCGAGCAACAGCAGGTGTTCAGTTTTTCTCATGATATGGATTTCCCGGGACAGAATGGTTTTTCAACAGAGCTTCTCAGTATACACAGGACGGTGGGCGCTGAGTACCGTCAACTACATTTGCAAATGCGGTCAGGGCGTGGCGGCAGGTTCTGTCGATGGCAGTGGATGGCCGACGGCGTTTTGCTGCAACGCAAAATCCATGATCCTTCTCATCTCCGCATTCGTGCGCCGCGCAAATTCATTGACCTTTGGATTCGGATGATCCTCGGGCAGCAGGATGAGACTGATGACGGTCTTTTTATCCTGCACGTGCACGGTGATACGGCAGGGCATCATCGCCACGTAGCCCAGATCCATCTGCAGCACCTCGCGCGCATTTTCGACGCTGCAAAAATGAATGACCTCCACGTCCGGAAAGTCCTTGTTACCGCGCTCGCGCAGCGCCTTGCCCAGATTATTGGTGCCGGTGATGCGGTAGTTGTGATCGGAAATGGCGAACTCCAGTTCCTCCACCACGTCCTCGAAGGACTTGTCGGTGGTGGCGCGCACGATCTGATAGGCGTGCGTCTCGACCTTGCCGGAGGAATCGGATGTCGATGGATCCGCTGATTTTTGGGAACAGGCCGCCAGCAGGAAACAAATGACTAGCGGCCAGCAACGCATCATGCGGGGATTCTTCAGACAGGTTCTGCTACTCGTTGATGACGACCTTGGTGCCGATCTCGACGTAGCGGCTCAATTCATCGATCTGTTCGTTGGTCAGCGCGATGCAGCCTTCCGTCCAGTTGATGTTCTCGTGTATGGTCAGCTTGTCAGGCGTGATCTCACCGATGCCGTGTATGCCGACCGCGCCGCCGAGCGGTGTGTTCTGCGGCGGCGGATGTCCGGCCCTGGCCGCGTCGATGATGGCGTCGAATTCCGTGCGCGTCAACAATCCGTTTTTCAGCCCCCAGTAGGCGTCCTTGACGTTGGGATAGTTCAGCAACATGAAACGATGGAACTTATCGCTGTCCTTGACCTTGACGATGCGGTAGACCCCGATGGGCGTTTTGTGATCGCCGACCTGGCGCTTGTCGCCCTTGCCGCCATAACCGAAGGCGGCGTGAAAAGTTTTTTCCACCTTGTCGCCGTGTTTCAGGTAAAGGATGCCCTGGGATTTGACGATCTCTATTTCGTAGTCGGCGGCGCGGGCGGCAAATGGCAGCAACAGCAGGGCGGTGATGAACCCCATGAACAGCTGGGACAGTCTCCCTGTCTGATGGGAAAACGTCATACCGCCGCGGGAGAATGTGTATGGTGGAAATTCATGGTGGGCAATAGATTAGCAGAGATTCTTAAGGTTATAAATGGTTGTGCTATGCTAGGCCCATTCAACAATAAACCCCGTTAGCCCCCTTTAAAACTCCATGCCGGTCACCCCAGCGCGCTACACCCGCACCGCCATGCTATTGCACTGGCTCATGGCCCTGCTCATCTTTTTTTTATTCGGCTTGGGATGGTGGATGACGGAATTGCCGGAAACCTCGGTGCGCGCGGTTCCTTTCTCCATACATAAATCCTTCGGCCTGCTGGTGTTCACGCTGTTGTGGGCGCGGCTGTTGTGGCGGCTGATTAATCCCCCGCCGGTACTGCCATCGGGGGTGGAGGAGTGGAAGCGCGTGCTCTCCACCTGGGTGCACCGGACGCTGTACTTCCTGCTCATC
>DATJVC010000014.1 GCA_035501935.1 Gammaproteobacteria bacterium
CTCCGTTGGGCACATCACCTGCGGGCATCCTGCCTCGCTATTATTTCGTTCTCGTTATCTAAATAATCGTAATCAGCTTATGCTCGGTTTTCTGTGAACTGCTTCACACGCACCTAAAAGAAATAATTGAAATCCGCCCAGAATTGGGGATAACGGTCGTTGGCCGTCAACGGCCTGCCAATGGGGGCGGCGACGATGAACTTGGAACTGAACACATTCTGGTTGTTGAACGAGATGGCGAAGCCCGCGCCATTGTAATTGCCCGACGCGACATCGGTTCTGAGCGGCTCGTTGCGCTCGCCGAAGGCCACGTCGTAGAACAGCGAAAACTGCAGCAATTCACCCCACGTCTTGCCGCTGAAGGCCGGTTTGTCGGCGAATCCGGGGGCGTTGATGATGTATTCCCCGGAGAAGAACAGGGCCTTGTCGAACAGGACTTCGGTGGGCTGATAGGCGCGCACGTTGTTCGGGCCGCCGATGGCATATTGTTCGAGAGGCACCAGCAGGTCGTCCGAGTACTGACCCTCGGCCCGGAATTGCATGGACTGGCCCTTGAACCACTCCGGCTTGTTCAGCCATTTGCCCACGATGGACATGCTTTGCAGGCGCGAGGCGGTGAAGAACAGCTTGTTGAAGATGCCGTCGGCGAAATTGCCGGAGGCGCCGCGGCGGCTGGGCCGGTTGTTGGGCCGCGAGTCATTCGCGGAGTCCTGATCGCCCATGGCGCCGAGAAAATTGGGAAATCCATGACTGAAATCAATCTCCGCCGTGTTCAGTCCGGCGAAGCGGGTATCCACCGAATCCACATTCATCGTGCCCGTCACCATCGCCAGGTCGTCACGGCTGATGTCGCGGGTGCGGCTGTGGGTGATGGACTCCTTGCGCTCGATGCCGATCTTGGCGGAGAAGTTCAGCTCGCGGCTGCGAATGAATGAATGTTCGATATCCACATGGGAATTTTCCGTCAGGCCCGAGAGCTGCTGGCTTTGTATTTGCGCGTTGCCGCCGACATCAAACGCGGTGCGGTTGAATCCAATCGTGGCCTTGTTCTCCGGGCCGAACATGGGGCGTTCGTAATCGATGCTGTAAAAAAACAGATTGGCCGGCGTGTGGGTCACCTGGCTCGAGACCGTCAGCTGGTCGGCGCTGTTGGTGGGGTCATTCCAAGATACTTCCAGGCGTCCGCGCTTGCGGCCGGTTTCCGCCAGGCCGTAATTGTCATAGCGGACATTACCTTCGAAACGCTTTTCCTTCTGCACCTTGATCACCATGTCGGTGGTGCCCACCTGCTGGCCGGGTTGAAACACGCCGAAGAGACCCAGGCCGGGATAATCGGTCAGCCGCAGCAACGCCGTTTCAGTGGCCTCCTTGGTCACCGGCTTGCCGATCAAGTCAGTGAAAGGTACGTCGATTAAATCAGAGTCATATTGCTGATTGCCTTCAACGACGACGCGGCCGAGTACGCCTTCCCGCACCTGGAGGTTGACGACGCCGCCTTGAACGTTCTGCACCGGGATGAAGGCCTGGGCCAGAATCAGCCCCTTGGTGCGGTAATACTGGGTGACCGCGTTGGCCACCTCCTGCAAGCGGCCGACGGTGAAACCTTCGGGGCGTTCCTTGAGTTTGCCATCCACCAGCGCCTGCACGTCGGCGACGGTGATTTTTTGCTGCGGGCGATCAACGACGTCGACCAGATTGAACTTCGTGACCATCACCTTGGGGCCCGCGTCGATGTCAAGCGGGCGATCGACGACGCGGGGAACCTTGAACAAGTCGCCCGGTGGGGTGGGCGGCGTGGTGACCGGGCGTTCTTCTCCCGGACGCAAGGCGCCGGGACGCACGACATCGGGCGATACGGGAGCGCCGGCGAGGACGGGCCAAACAGGCAACAGCCCCAACATCAGAGCGAAAGCAAGTCTCACACTCCCCCTTGTTGTTTTCATGTACCCATCAAGCCGATACGCACGCCAAAACATCATCCTTGATTTTTATTTCAAGGATGGGGCGTGTTCCTAACAATTCAGGGAAATCCGTGCCCCTGACGGCGTACATTTTTAGTCTGGAAAGTATAACAATACATACCCATCGATTGCAATTTAAGTCATACGAAATGAATTTTCGTTAACTTTTTGAGAATTGGCGCTTTTTTCAACAAAAAGAGAGTGCGTCCTGAATGACCGCGGAGACATCAAATTTCGGCCGTAATCGGTGTTCAATTTCGCATACCGGGGGCCGGTCTGGCGGTCAGGGTTTGACGGAATTGTCCCCCTTGCCTGTGTCGGCAGTTTTGGCCTCGGGCCTGGTCTCCAGTTCGGATTTGATTTTCTGCCGCCACGACTCCAGCTGCGTATCGTCATACTTCACCGGATAGGTGTCCTGAATTTTCTTGAGCGCACCCATCCGCACCTCCGCTATCTTCTCCTGAATCATCAACTGCCTGATCTGGCCGTTATTGATGTCCGAGAGTTGCAGGCTTTGGGCTGGCACAACGTCGCCCTTTTTGATGATGTGAAACCCCTGTTTGGAACGTATGGGATCGCTCACACCACCCGCCTTCAGCGCCCCGGCGGCTGTGCGTACTTCCGGAATCAAATCATTGAGTTGCAGCAGCCCAAGATAACCGCCGTTCAGCCGGCTGCGCTGGTCTTTGGAATACTGGCTGGCGGCGGCGCTGAAATCCTGTTTGCCCTGTCTGATGGTCTTGGCGATGGATTCCGCCTGCTTTTTGACCTCGGCCACAGCGGCATCGCTCGCGCCCTCCGGCACCGGCAGGAAGATTTGCCACAAATGCATGCGCTCGGGGGTCTGGAACTTCGCCTTGTTCTTGTCGAAGTACTCCTTGATCTGCGCCTCTGTCGGATAGCCGGCGGGCAGGTTGCTGACTATCACCCGGTTGAGGTAAACCTCGGCCATGACGCGATCGGCACCGCGCTGCATCAACTTCTGGATCAGCGGCTCCTTCTCCAGGCCATTACTGTGCGCGGCATTGATCAAGGCGCGGTTGACCGCCTCCTGTTTTACCAGACTTTCAAACACCTTGGGATCATTCAATACGCCGTCACGCTGTTCAATGGGCAGCGTTTTAATCAGCGTCTCCATGTCTTCGGCCTGCAAGGTGGGCTGCACCCAGTTGTTGGCGGGATTCGTCGTGTCTTCGGCCGCCGGTTTGGCCGGGGCATTGCCCGGGGATTTGTCCGCCGCCGGTTCCGCCAGCGCGAAACCCGCGAGACATAACCCGAATAAAACGGATGTCAGTTTGTCGTTTAATCGCATGGTCATGCCCGGGATTTGTGGGGTTGCAGGCAACTTCCGGCCATTTTCTGTTATTCTATAGAAAGTTCCCAGAATGTCTTCATCCGGTTGGATTTTATTCTGGGAAGCGCCGCAACTTTTGGCAGCAGTCTGGGATGAGTTTTGGGGAATTAAGAAAATCTCGGGATATTTATAATAATGAAGTAGTACGCCGGAAAGGTAAAGCCGGGGGGATGCTCGATGAGACCAACCGTTAAGTCCAACGCACAGATGAAAACTGGCGTGTTGCATTCCCGTGCGCCGGTCCGTCCGTATCGCGGAAATTTCTGACATTTAATCGCCATGCTCGGTCGCAACACCAATCTTGCCATCCTGTTTGCCGATATCAGCGGCAGCACCAAGCTGTTTGAAACGCTGGGCGACGCGGCCGCGCGTCACAAGGTCGCCTCCTGTCTGGCGCTGCTGACGGAAATCATCAGACGCCACAAGGGCACGGTCATCAAGACCATCGGCGATGAAGTGATGTGCACCTTCGCCAACGCCGAGGGCGCGGTCACCGCCGCCTGCGACATGCATGAAACGCTGGAGGATGAAGCCACCGAGCACACCGCACACGGGCCGGTGAAACTCCGCATCCGCGTCGGTCTGCAATACGGCCCCGCCATTCAGGAGAAGGGCGACATCTTCGGTGATTCGGTCAACGTCGCCGCGCGCATGGTGTCGCAGGCCAAGGCCGGACAGATCATCACCACGCAGTACACCGTCGACCTGTTGCCGCCCGCATTGCGCGCCAGCGCCCGCTTCATCGACCGGGCGCCGGTCAAGGGCAAGAAGGAAACCATCGACATCTACGAAATCATCTGGCAGGAGGAGGACGTCACGCGCATGTCCACCGGCATCATGCCGGCCGTGTCCGCGCCCAAGGCCAAACTGCAGCTGACCTATCGCAAAAGCAACGTGGTCCTCAATGAGGAACGCTCCGCGGCCACGCTGGGCCGCAGCACGGGCGCGGATATTGCCGTCGAGGAAACGCTGGCCTCGCGCATGCACGTGCGCATCGAATTGCGCCGCGGCAAATTTTTCATCGTCGATCAAAGCACCAATGGCACCTATATCAAATCCAACGAGACCGGCAACGAAACCTTCCTGCGCCGCGAGGAGGCGCCGCTGACCGGTTCCGGCATGATCAGCCTGGGCCGCGCGTTCAACGAAAATCCGGTAGAAATCGTGAAGTACCACACCGACGCGTGAATACCATGAGCGCCCTGCCCTTTACCTGGACATCCACCACCCTCACCCACACGGGCAATGTCCGCAAACACAACGAGGATTCCTGCCTGGATCGCGCCGACGCGGGACTGTGGGTGGTCGCCGACGGCATGGGCGGGCACGCCAGCGGAGATCTGGCGAGCCAGATGATCGTCAACACACTGGCCAAGGTGGAACCCGCCGCCAACCTGAGTTCCTATGTCGATCGCGTCGAGGAGGCCCTGCTCAGCGTCAACCGCAAACTGGTGGACATGGCGGCGCAGACCCAGCAGACCAGCGGCAGCACGGTGGTGGTGCTGATCACCTTCGGACAGTACGGAATTCTCATGTGGGCGGGTGACAGCCGGATTTACCGGCGGCGCGGCAATGAATTAAAACAACTCACCACCGATCATTCCCAGGTCGAATCCTACGTCGAGCAGGGATTGCTGACGCGCGAGGAGGCGGCGATACACCCGGCCGGCAACATGGTGACCCGCGCCGTCGGCGCCGCGCCCGACTTGTATCTCGAAATGGATATCCAGGAATTGCAAAATGGCGATCGGTTCCTGCTCTGCTCGGACGGCCTCGACAAACATGTCACCGATCCGGAGATAGCACAGATTCTCGCCAAACCGGACCTGCACGAGGCGGCGCAGACGCTCATCGATGTCACCCTGTCGCGCGGCGCCATCGACAATGTCACCGTCTCGGTCATCGACGTCAAACAAAATTCGGTGTGATCATGAAAATGATTTTTCTCAGTGAGGTGCACTGTGGCTGACTTAAAGACAGCGTTGCAAGCCTACTCCAAGGGCCAGCTCAAACTGGAGGTGATTGTCCAGAGCCTCGACAAGGTGCTGGCCAAGAATCCAAAGTTGCTGACGCAAATCATGGCGCAACTCGGTGAAGCCTTCGCCAGCGGCCTGCTCGATGCGCAGACCTTCGCCAGGCTCAAGGTCCAGGCGCAAAAAAGCGCGGGCGTGAAGGTGAGCGCGGCCGAAGCCAAGGCCGAGGCCACCGTCTTTGCCGGCGGCATGCCGGACAAAACGCAGGTGTTGGACCAGACCAAGGCGGAAGCGCCCGCGGGAAGTGGCTATGAGAAGACGGTGGTGACCAATACCTCGGCCACTGCGGACACCGGTTTCGATGTCACCGGCGGCTCCGATTTTGAGACCAGCGGCCCGAGCGGCCCCAGTGCCCCCAGCGGCGGTTCCTGGCCCACCAGCACCTCGGGCAGTACGACGGGCACCGGCGTCAAGACCCCCATCAAACAAACGCTGGCCGATGGCCAGATCATCGGCCCCGGCACGATATTGAAAGAGCGCTTCCGTTTGATGGAGGTGCTGGGTGTCGGCGGCATGGGCACGGTGTACCGCGGCGTCGATCTGCTCAAGGAGGAGGCCCGCGACAGGAATCCCTTCGTCGCCCTCAAGGTGTTGAACGAGGACTTCAAGCAACACCCGGATTCATTCATAGCGTTGCAGCGTGAAGCCAGCCGTCAGCAAAAACTGGCGCATCCGAACATCGCCACGGTGTACGACTTCGACCGCACCGGCAGTACGGTCTTCCTCACCATGGAGTTGATGGAGGGCCAGCCGCTCAATACCTACATCAAGAAGGTCGTCAAACACAAAAACGGCATTCCCTTCCCCGCCGCGCTCAGGATCGTCAAGGGACTGGGGGCGGCGCTGAATTACGCGCACGAACGCAGGATCGTTCACTCCGATTTCAAACCGGGCAACTGTTTCCTGCTCAAGAGCGGCGACGTCAAGGTGCTGGACTTCGGCATCGCCCGTGCGGTGAAGAACCCCGGTGCCGGCGAGGGCGAGAAGACGCTGTTCGATCCCAGCAAGCTCGGCGCGCTGACGCCCGCCTATGCCAGCGCCGAGATGCTGGACGGCATGGACCCCGTGCCGCAGGACGACATTTACGCGCTGGCCTGTGTCGCCTATGAACTGCTGACCGGCCGCCATCCCTTCAACAAGATGCCGGCCAACCAGGCGCGCGCCAACAAACTCGCGCCGGCGCCCATCAAGGGTTTGAACCGCCGCCAGAACAAGGCCCTCGCCCGCGGCCTGGCCTTTTCACGCGACAAGCGCAGCAAGACCATCCAGGAGTTCGTCACCCAGCTGGAGGACAAAAGGAGCGTCTACCAGAATCCGTTCATCATGGTGCCGGCGGCGCTGGCCCTCATTGCCGCCATCGGCATCGTGCCGACGATCAATTACCTGCACCGCAAGGAGGTGGATGAACTCACCAGCGCCATGAGCCAGAGCAACATATCGCCCGAGGTCATGAGCGCGAAACTGACCGAACTGACCGCGCTCAACGCCGATGATCAGGCGATCGTCAAAAGAAACGCACGCGATCCCATCCTGGCCTATTTCGAGACGCAGATTCAAAAGCTCGTCAGCGAACAGAGATTCGCCGAGGCCAAGGCGCTTTCCAGCCAGGCCCTGGCGCTGTTTCCCGACTCCGTGAAATCCAAGGACATCGATGAGCAGCTGGATGAGCGCATCAGCCAGAAATTCTCCGACATCATCCGCCGCTTCAACGAGGCCCTGAAGGGCAACAAGCTGCTGGCGGACGACAAGGATCCCGACAACATGGTCAACGTGCTGGCGGATGTCGGCAAGATCGATCCCAAATACGCCCTGCTCTCCGACGCACGCCTGCCCGCCGCGTACACGCAGGCCGCCGAGGACGCCTTGAAGGGCAACGACATCGAACACGCCAACCTGCTGGTCGAAACCGGCGAGAAGATCGGCGTGGTCAAAAACAGCCTGCTGTTCCAGAACACCGGCTACCGGATCAAGGCCGCCATCGAGAAACAAACCCTGGAGAAGACGCTGGAGGACGCGGTTGGCAAGGCCGCCGCGCTGGCGGATTTCGGCGCGCTGCGCGACAACGTCATCAAGCTGGCCACACTCAACCCGGACAGCCCGGCGCTGGCCGCGGTGGCGGAAAAACTGAAGCCGCTGATCGAGGCCGCAGTGCCGGCCTCGATCGCCAGCCTCGCGGACTGGAAACGCGTCGACGGCCTGCGCAACGACTACGGTCTGATGCTGAATGCCGTCAATCTGAAGCCGACGTACCAGCAAATCGCGGAGACCCTGAAGAACTCGTTGTCCGCGCTGCCGGCGGGCGATCAACAAACCATCGCCCAGGAACAACAGAAGGTGATCGACGAGGGCAAGGGCAAGGTCGGGAGCCTCCTGGCCAGCGCCAAACTCGAACCGGCATGGGAGGCGCAGATACAGGCCGCGCTGCTTGACGTGGAGAGCCGCCTGCCCGCCGACGACGCCTGGATCAAGCAGACGCATGAGGCCATCGCCAAGCTTTACACCGACAAGGCCGCGGAAATGCTGAAGGCGCAGCGCTTCGCCGAGGCCGGCAGCATCCTCGACAAGGGTGAGCACATCGCGCCGGGGACGCAGGTCATCACCACGGAACGCCAGCAACTGGCGCAGGCCGAGGAAGCCGCCAAGAAGGCCGAGGAGGAGAAGGCGCTCAAGGCCCAGATCGAGCAGCAGAAGCAGACCCTCGTCACCCAGGCCAAGGCCAAGGATGTCAATGCCGCGCGCCAGACGCTGGATGCCTTGAAGGGCATGCTCGGCGCCGACGACGTATTCGTCAAACAGGATGCGCCCGTGCTGCTCGCCGACGCTTATGAGAAACTCGCTTCGGAGAAGGGCAAGGCCAAGGATTACTCCGCCGCCCTGAAGCTCGCCAAGGCGGGACTGGAGGTCGCGCCCGGTTCCACCGCACTGACACAGGCCGTCAAGGCCTACACCGTTGATGGCAATTCGGCCGAATTGCGCAAGCTGTTCGCGGGCAATGCCGCGTTGGATCTCAACGCCATCCAGGGGCAGATCGACGAGATCAAAAACGTCGATCCGCAGAAGTACGCGGCACTGGAGCCGGACCTGATCTCCAGTTCACTCAAACGCTATGATGCGGTGAAGGATCGCCCGGAGGAGTCCGGTCCGCTCGTCGAAACGCTGAAGAAATTGTTTCCCGGCAATCCCGACATCGAGAAGTTGGCGGCGGTGGCGCCGGTCGTCTCCGCCAAATACGCGGCCATTGGTGACCTCCTGAACGCCGGCAACCTGACCAAGGCCCTGGGCGAGTTCAAGGTGGCCTTGGGCCTGCCGGATGCCGCCAAGGCCGAGGAACTCAAGGCCGCCATGGATCAGCACGCCAACGACGCCGAACTCAACCGGCTGTTCAATGCGATGCGCGACAAGCGCACCCAGGCGGAAACCGCATACGATGCCTTCCGCGGCGCCTTCAAGGCCAGCAAGTTTGACGAGGCCAACACGCAGCTCGCCAAGGCCGAGGCGGTGTGGAAGGACAGTGGTGTTCTGGCCAGGGCGCGGCGCGAACTCGATGCCGCCATGCACCCCGCCGCCCCCGGCAAGGAAACGGCGGCACCCAGTGAGGAGGCGGTCACCGGTGCGCCGCTGCCGCCGCCGCCGCCCTCCAAACAGCCTTGCACGCTCGATCTCGCCGGCTACGGCGAGCGCAAGAAGGGCAGTTGCTATGAGATGGTCACCGACAAGGCCCGCGGCCCCATCATGGTGGTGATCCCGGCGGGTGGCGATATTCCGAAGCCGTTCGCCATCAGCAAATATGAAATAACGATTGCCGATTACAACTTGTATTGCAAACTCACCGGCAAGTGCGCCGGCATCAATAACGACGACAAAATCCTGCCGGTGACCGGCATCTCGATCAGCGATGTCGATGGTTATGCAAAATGGCTCACCGAACGCACCGGCAAAAAATACCGCCTGCCCACGGTGAAGGAGTGGTCCTACGCCGCCGATGCCGGCGGCAAGCAGCCCAAAAAGGATTACAACTGCCGCGTCGAATTGAACGGCCAGGTCATCAAGGGGCAGTCGCTGATGGACGCCAACGCCGGCAAACCCAACGGCTGGGGACTGTACAACTACATCGGCAACGCGCAGGAATGGGCCACCAACGGCGCCGGCGTGGTGGCGCGCGGCGGCGCTTTCAAGGACAACTTCGGCGACTGCGGCGTCTCGGTGGAGAAGCCCTCCGACGGCAAGGGCGACGACGAAACCGGTTTCCGCCTGCTGCAGGAAATGAGCGGCTGATTACGTCTGACGGCCTCACACCACCGCGCACGTCATAAGGGGATATGAGCGAGACCATCACACTGCGTCAACTCAGCCGCGACTACGCGCAAGGCCATCTCACGCTGGCCCAATATCGCGAACAGCGCGCGCGTTTGCTTGATGGTCTGTACAGCGGGACCACGTCGCTGATGCCCTACCGTCCATCTCCCACGCCGCCGGTCGACTTGGGGGAGAAAAGCAGCACCACCCTGCAGGGCATCAAACTGTCTCCGCTCCCCATACCCTCCGAGTCGTCACGGCGATCGCTGTGGCTGGTGGCGGCGGCCATCGCGGTCATCGCCGTCGGTGCTGGAATTTATTTTTTGTATGGCGGACAACCCACCGCCCCCATCGCCGAAAATCCGCCGCCGGCGCCGGAATCGCCACCCCCCGAAGCGGCGTCGCCCCCCACGGCAACGCCACCCGCTCCCAGCGCTGCGCCATCGTCTCCACTGGTGGAGGATTTCGTCCACAAGGCGGACTGGAAAAAAGAAAGCCTGGATCGTTTCCTGGCGGACTGGGCGGCCCTGAGTGAGAGCGAACGCGGCAATCTCAGACAATCCCCCCCCTATCGCGATCTGGTCGACGGCACATACAGTGAAATCATCAAAGAGGAGGCGCTGCTGGGCCTGGGTGACGACAAGGAAGTGCTGAACCGCGAGGATGTCCTGCTCCATTTCGCGGATCAGATGGAATTTAACGGCGAACGCTTCAAGGAAGCGGCGGAAAAACTCGCCAAATTGCGCGCCGCCCAGACGGCCGGCACGCCAGCGCCTGCCGCGCCCGCGGCAACACCTGTTACGCCGCCGCCCGCGCCCGCCCCCGCGGCGCCCGTCCAGGTTGCCAAAAATGCACCCGCCACTCCACCACCGCCGGCAGCGCCTGCGGAATCCAAGCCGGAGATACCGCCTGAAGCCGCGACGCCGACCGCGGCGGCGGCCTCCACGGCAGCAACGGCGGTCGCGCCCGCCGCCACAGCGCCCGCAGGTGCGCCAAAGAAAGAAACGGCGGCGGAAAAAACACCACCCGAAACCGAGAAGGCTGCCGCGACCGCTGCCGCAGTGACTGCAGCGACCGCCGTGGCGGCCGCGGCAACGTCAAAGAAAGAAACGGCAGCGGAAAAAACACCACCCGAGGCGGAGAAGGCCAGCTCCGTGGAAACCGAGGCGGAAACTGCCGCCAAACAGGAGCCGGCGGAAGCCGCGGCTCCGGAAGCCAAGACCACCGCGAAGCAAAAGAGAACGTTGGAGTGTTACGCCGATCTGGCCAAGGAACGCAAGCCCTTCTGCCGCGACGGCATGAATGACGGCGGCGTCGGCCCCATCCTCGCGGTATTGCCGGCGGGAGAATTCACCATGGGCGGCGGCGCGCCGCATGCGGAGCCGGCGCACAAGGTCACCATCCCCCGCAACCTGGCCGTGTCGCTGTATGAAGTCAGCAGCGGTGAATTCGAGGCATTTTGCAAAGCCACCAGCCGCTCCTGCCCGCCGCAACCGTGGCAGGGCGCCGATTTCCCGGTGGTGAATGTCAGTTGGGCGGACGCCACGGCGTACGCCGAATGGCTGTCGAAGGCCACGGGGCATTCCTATCGCCTGCCGACCGAGGCCGAGTGGGAATACGCCGCCCGCGCCGGCACTACTTCGCGTTATCCCTTCGGCGACGAATTGCTGCCCACGCACGCACGTTTCTCCTACCAGGGACCCGTGGATTCCCCCCTGCCGCGATCGGATCACACGGTCAACCGCAACAACTTCAAGCTCTATCACATGGTCGGCAACGTGCGCGAATGGGTGCAGGACGGCTGGCATGACAACTATCAAGGCGCGCCCACCGACGGCAAGGCCTGGGAAGGCAGCGGCCACACGGTGCGCGGCGGCTGTTACCGGGATCGCGCCGAGTCGCTCACCTCCGCCTCGCGCGAGTCCGGCCCGGCCCAGGGCGATGACTGCACCGGTTTCCGCGTGGTCGAGGATATCCCCGCGCAGAGCAGGCAGGAAACACGGCCCGTGGCAAAGCGGGGCCCGGCCTGGGCCAAGGCGCAGGGTCAGAATCAATACACCCTGCAATTGTTCGCGGTGCAAAGCATCAAGCAAGTCGAGAAGCTGATGACCAGATTTCCCAAACTCGAATTGATGATCGTTCCGACTGAAGATCCCGAATTGCCTTTCCGGGTGTATTACGGCCTCTTCGACAACAAGGAACTGGCGCACTCTGCCTGGGCGCAATTGCCCAGGGCGCTGATTAAAGACAACCCCAGACCATTCATACAGTCATTCGCGCAGATTCAGCGATCCGTCGCCGGACGTTGACCCGCTGCTGAGGCGGCGATGAGTTCGAGCGTGACGCGCATGATTTTTTCATCGAACATGCCCCCGAACGTTGATACCGGTGAAATAGACAAATTCGCCGCGCTCTCCCCCGGCTGGTGGGATGATAACGGCCCCTTCAAGACCCTGCACGCGATCAACCCCGTGCGTCTGCGTTTCATCGAACAGCACTGCCCCCTCGCCGGCAAAAAAGTACTGGACGTGGGCTGCGGTGGCGGCATCTTGAGCGAGACGATGGCGCGGGCCGGCGCCGCCGTCACCGGCCTTGATGCCGCTGAATCCGCCATCGCCGCTGCCGGCACGCACGCGACGCAATCAGGGCTGCGCATCGACTACCGTTGCGCGCTGCTTGAAAACGTCACCAATGAATATGCCGGACAATTCGATGTCATTAGCTGCATGGAACTGCTGGAACATGTCCCCGATCCGGCCCGGCTGGTGGCCGATTGCGCAAGCGTGTTGCGGCCCGGCGGTTGGGCGTTCTTCTCCACCTTGAACCGCACGGCCAGGGCCTATTTTTTGGCGGTGCTGGGCGGCGAGTATCTGCTGAATCTGCTGCCGCACGGTACGCATGATTACCGCAAATTCATCCGGCCCTCGGAACTGGCGCGCTGGGCGCGCGCGAACCATCTGGAACTCAAGGCGCTCGCCGGCCAGGATTACAATCCCTTCAGCAACACCGCCGCACTGTCGCATGACGTCGGCATCAACTACCTTGCCGCCTGCGTGCGCGGCGCGTGATTCGGAAACCTGATGAGCGATGACGTGGCATCACATCACTGCCAGTTGGTGTTGCTTGATCTGGACGGCACGCTGGCGGATACCGGGCCTGACCTCGCTTACGCCCTGAATACGGTGCGGGCCGAAGAAAGGCGGCCCGCCCTGCCCTATGCGCACATACGACCGCAGGTGTCGCATGGCGCACGGGCCTTGATCCGCCTGGGCTTCGGCGGGCAGGAGACGGAACCGGACTTCGAACGCCGCCGGCAGCGCTTGCTGGATGTCTATCGCGAAAATTTATGCGTCCGTACGAAACTCTTCCCCGGCATGGCGGCGGTGCTGGCCGGAATTGAGCGGCTCGGGCTGCGCTGGGGTGTGGTCACCAACAAGCCGGCGTGGCTCACCGATCCGCTGCTGGCCGCCATGCAGCTCGACAAGCGCGTGACCTGCGTTGTCAGCGGCGATACGGTCACGCCGCGCAAGCCGCATCCCAACCCCCTGCTGCACGCGGCGCGGGCGGCGGGCGTTGAACCGGCGCAATGCGTGTACATCGGCGATGCGGAACGGGACGTACAGGCGGGCAAGGCCGCCGGCATGCACACGCTGGTCGCGGCCTTCGGTTACCTCGACACGGACGACAATCCCCGCGCCTGGGGTGCGGACGCGATCATCAATCAGCCGTCCGACATCCTCGTCTGGCTCAACGGCAGATGTTAGAGCCCGCCGCCTGCGCCGCCCATTGCCGCGACATGGCCGCACCGGCGGGTTCCGATCTCTATTACGCGACACTGCAACTGAAGACCCCCCGGCAGGAGGCCGTGCTGGCGCTGCACGCCCTGGCCGGGGAAATCCGCCGCATCCCGCGCACGATCGCCGATCCAGGCGTGGCGCGGCTGAAACTCGCCTGGTGGACGGATGAATTGGATAAATTATTTCGCAGCGGTGAGGCGCAGCACCCCGCCAGTGTGGTGCTGCACACGGCGCAGGCGGCGCCGCGATTGCAGCCCGGCGTACTGCATGAATGGCTGCAAGTGGCGGATGAAGAGATCAGCCGGAAAACCCACGCCGACATGCAGGCGTTGATGGCGGCCTGCCGGCGGCATGAAGGCGGCTTGTGGCGGCTGACGGCGATGCTGTGCGGCCATACGGGTGAGGAAACCCTGGACGCCGTGGAGACACTGGGCACGGCGCTCGGTCTGCATCGCGTGCTTCGCGATCTGCGTGCCGAAGCGGGAATAGGCCTGCTGCGGCTGCCTCTGTCGGAACTCCGGCGCTTCGGCCTCGCCGATGATTTATTGCGCGCCGCCCACGAACCGCTGGCGGAGCTGATGGCCCTGCTGGCCGGTCATGTGCGCGAGACCGTGCTGAATGGCATTGTCGCCCTGCCGCCGCCCGATCGGCTGGCGCAGGTGCCGGCGCTGATCATGACCGAGTTGTGCGTGCATACACTGCATGAAGAGCAAATGGACGGCTTTCATCTGCGCGAGCGGCGCATCGGCCTGACGCCGCTGCGCAAGTGGTGGATTGCCTTCAAGGTGCGGCGCCGCGAACGGCGGCGGGCACGGCACCTGGATAACCGCTGAAAACGGTTCCCTCATGTTGCCGGCAGTAACGCGCCCAGATTCAGATAAACGCGCAGTCTGCGAAAATCATCCGCCGCGACATTGTCCGGCAGCAGCAATACGGAGCGCGTGCCGCGACCCACGCGAAGCACCAGCACAGTAAACCAGGGTTGCACCACGTCCGCCGTTTGCAGCGCCGCATCCAGCCATTCCCCGCCAATCCTGACTTCCAGGGTCGCATCCGTGCGCACTTTGAGTTCGCCAATGGCGCCGCCCGCATGAAGTATGTGCTCCCGCCACGCCCGTGCCGCATGGAGTAACACGGCGGCCGCCAGCGCGGCGCGCACCGTTACGGATACAGCCAGAATACAGGCGATGATGAAGGCGCCGGCGTGGATGGTGAAAAGCGCGACAGCGAGAATTCGCGAACGGCCCAAAACCAGATGTAATGGCTTGACTGTCGATGGCGCCGTCATGTCCGACCATTCCGCAATGCAGCATTACGCTTGTAAAAACAAGGCGTTTTCAACATACTTTATTTCTTGTTCCGGGCCCACGGTTGACACGCGCCATGACAGATTCTATCCGCCATCATCCTCACCCGCCTAAGGCGGGCGAGATTGCGATGGAAGTGAAGAAACCAGCGTCCACGACACCGCGAGCGGTGGAGATCGGCGGGCCCAAGGGGCCGGAGCCGACCCGTTACGGCGACTGGGAACGCGCGGGTAAATGCGTGGACTTCTGAACTAACTGTTAATTACCAATCAACGGTTGCTTGCGTGAATGAAACGCCTGGCGCGGCGTGGAGCGCACGCGTTTGTTGGCACGGATGGAGGAAAAAACATGGCGCAATCTAGACCTCTGTCACCTCACCTGCAGGTCTATCGCCCGCAATTGACGAGTGTGCTTTCGATCACGCACCGCGTCACCGGCGTTTTTCTGTCGCTGGGAACGCTGCTGCTGGTCTGCTGGCTGGTATCCCTCGCCGCCGGACCCGATGCCTACGCGAGGGCGCATGTCTTCTTCGCCGGCTGGCTGATGAGGGTCCTGCTGTTTGCCTGGTCGGCCTCGCTTTTCTATCACCTGTGCAACGGCATCCGGCACCTCTTCTGGGACGCCGGTTGCGGTTTCGACATCCCCACGGTGTACGCCTCGGGTTATGCCGTGCTGATTGCCACTGCCGTGCTCACCCTGGCGACGTGGATCGCCGCTTGAGGGCGGGGCGATGATGAACATGAACCTGCGTTCCGATCTCGGCCGTGTGCGTGGCCTCGGCTCCGCCAAAGGCGGCACTCATCACTGGTGGATGCAGCGGCTGACCGCGGTCGCGCTCGTTCCACTCTGTCTCTGGTTCGTGGCGGCGGTGGTGTATCTCGCCGGTGCGGATTACACCAGCGCCGCCGCCTGGATGCGCTCACCGTGGCATGCCGCGTTGCTGCTGGCGCTGATCGTGACACTCTTCTATCACGCCCAGCTCGGCATTCAGGTCGTTTTAGAGGATTACATCCACGTCGAATGGGTCAAGGTGACCGCCGTGGTCGCGCTGCGTTTTGCCGCCATCCTGCTCGGCCTGATGGCGGCGCTCGCCGTGTTGAGGGTTTATCTGGGAGCGTAAGCGGCGTGGACAAGGCCTACAACCTGATTGAGCACAAGTACGACGTCATCGTGGTCGGCGCGGGCGGCGCCGGACTGCGCGCCACCTTCGGCATGGCCGCCAAGGGCCTGAAGACCGCCTGCATTACCAAGGTCTTTCCGACCCGCTCGCACACCGTCGCCGCGCAGGGCGGCATGAGCGCCGCGCTGGGCAACATGGGACCGGACGACTGGCGCTGGCACATGTACGACACGGTCAAAGGCTCCGACTGGCTGGGCGATCAGGACGCCATCGAATACATGTGCCGCGAGGCGGTGCCGGCGGTGATCGAACTCGAACACTATGGCGTGCCGTTCTCACGCACCGAGGACGGCAAAATTTATCAGCGGCCCTTCGGCGGCATGACCACCGAGTATGGCAAGGGCACGGCCCAGCGCACCTGCGCCGCCGCGGATCGCACCGGCCACGCCATTCTGCATACGCTCTACCAGCAGTCGCTCAAGCACAACGCGGAATTCTTCGTCGAATATTTCGCCATTGATCTGCTGTTCGAGGACGGCGCCTGTCACGGCGTGCTGGCCTGGAAGCTCGATGACGGCACCCTGCACTGCTTCCGCGCCCATCAGACGGTGCTTGCCACCGGCGGCTATGGGCGCATCGCGCTGTCATGCACCGGCGCCCACACCCAGACCGGCGACGGCAATGCCATGGCCGCGCGTGCCGGGGTGCCGCTGCAGGACATGGAGTTCATCCAGTTCCATCCGACCGGCGTCTATGGCGCCGGCTGCCTCATCACCGAGGGCGTGCGCGGCGAGGGCGGTTTTCTCACCAACGCCGCAGGCGAGCGCTTCATGGAGCGCTATGCACCCAACGCCAAGGACCTGGCCTCGCGTGACGTGGTCAGCCGCTCCATGACGATGGAAATCCTGCAGGGCCGCGGTGCCGGCCCGGAGAAGGATCACATCTATCTGCATCTCGAACATCTGGGGCCCGAGGTCATCCACGAACGGCTGCCGGGCATCGCCGAGACTGCGCGCATCTTTGCCGGCGTGGACGTCACCCGGGAACCGATCCCCGTGCTGCCGACCGTGCATTACAACATGGGCGGCGTGCCGACGAATCACCACGGCCAGGCGGTCACCATCAAGGATGGTAACCCGGACACGCCCGTGCCCGGCCTCATGGCCATTGGCGAGGCGGCTTGCGTGTCCGTGCACGGGGCCAACCGTCTCGGCTCCAATTCGCTGCTGGATCTGATCGTGTTCGGCCGCGCCGCGGCCAATTGGTGCGGCGACAACATAAAGAAGGATCGGCCGCACAAGACACTCAACACCGGGGTCACCGATCTGATCCTCGCCCGCTTCGACAAACTGCGTCACGCGAATGGCACGCTGCCGACAGCGAAGGTCCGGCTCGACATGCAGCGCGCGATGCAGCAGCATTGCGCCGTATTCCGCACCGGCCCACTGCTTCAGGAAGGCATACAGAAACTGCAGGGCGTGTGGGATTCGTTCCGCGACGTGAAGATCGCCGATCGCTCCCTTGTCTGGAACACTGATCTCGTCGAGACGCTGGAACTCGAAAACCTGTTGATCCAGGCGATGGTAAGCATCAAGTCCGCGCTGAATCGCACCGAGAGCCGCGGTGCGCACGCCCGCGACGATTTCCCGGAGCGCGATGACAAAAACTGGTTGAAACACACCGCCGCGTGGATGGACAGGCGCGGCGAGGTCCGCTTCGATTACCGGCCGGTGCATATGCACACGCTGACCAACGAAGTCGAGGTCGTGCCGCTCAAGAAGCGCGTGTATTAAATTACAGCTGACAGGACTGAAATCATGGCTCAATTCACGCTACCGGGGAACTCAAAGATTGGCGCGGGCAAAACCATGCGCGCGGCTGGCGGCGCCAAACGCCCGCGCGAACTGCGCGTTTACCGCTATGACCCGGACTCCGGAGCGAATCCGCGCGTCGATGTTTATGAGATCGATCTCGACAAGTGCGGACCGATGGTGCTGGATGCGCTCATCCACATCAAGAACGAAGTCGATACGACGCTCACCTTCCGCCGCTCCTGCCGCGAAGGCATCTGCGGATCCTGCGCCATGAACATTGATGGCACCAACACGCTGGCCTGTACCAAGGCCATCAGCGACATCAAGGGCGCGATCAAGATTTACCCGCTGCCGCACATGCCGGTGGTCAAGGACCTGGTGCCGGACATGTCGAATTTTTACGCCCAGTACGCTTCCATCAAGCCCTGGCTGCAAACCCTCACGCCGGCGCCTGAGCTGGAGCGCCTGCAATCGAAGGAGGATCGCGCCAAACTCGACGGTCTCTACGAGTGCATCCTATGCGCCTGCTGCTCCACCTCCTGCCCGAGCTACTGGTGGAATAGCGACCGCTATCTCGGGCCGGCGATCCTGCTGCAGGCCTATCGCTGGATCATCGATTCACGCGACGAGAACACCGGCGAACGTCTGGACAATCTCGAGGATCCGTTCCGACTCTATCGCTGCCACACCATCATGAACTGCACCAAGACCTGCCCCAAGGGCCTGAACCCGGCCAAGGCTATCGCCGAAATCAAGAAACTGATGGTCGCTCGCCAGGGCTAGCCGGCGTATTTATTCGTTATTGCCCCGGTCCTCACCGCCTGCGGGAGTCATGGGGACGACCCTTTCCCCGCTTCATTGAAACGCTACAGTAGTTAACCCTGGCCCGTCACCATTTGTTGCGGATTCGCGACAGGAGATCGAAGTTTTTTAGTTGGGATTGATGGCGATCAAGTCATCCCGGCGGCTCCCTGGGTATTTTTATTTACGCAAAAGTGGAGCGATTGATCGTCAGCGACGGCACAATTGTCAAAAGTGTCAGATATGCTCCGGAAAGACCATGGTCTCCGTCCCATCCAGCCGTTTCCGATTACAGGTGGAGTAGAACGCTGTCATGTTATCGAAGACACGTATTGTCGATGAGCTTGGCGAAGGCGCGCTGTTGCTGCCGGCCTATCTGAACGACGCGCTGGCGGCCAATGATCGCGTGAAGTACTTCTTTTCACTGCTGCAGGCAGCGCAAGCGCATGCCAACGATCCCGACCAGGAAATCTCCAATCTGCATGCAGAGCGCGAGGCGAGCGGGGTCGAAGACAGCGCGTTGGACGCCGTGATCGACGGCAGCCAACGGCGGGATGCAGAGGGCTATCACATCCCGCTGGCCGCGCGCATCCACGAACAGATCCTTGCGGAGGTCGGCCTGATGATGAAGCCGGTGACCGCGGCCGCCGCCGCGCCCAATGCACGCGAGTTTCAGCGGCGTCTGGAGGGCCTCGCGCACGCTGCGCCGGATTTGAGCGGTGATCGGGTCCCGGCCGGTTATGTGAGCGCCGTCACCGCCGCCCATCGCGGGACGGGCGACAGCCTGCACCTGTTGGTCATGGATCTGCACAAGGAACTGAACCGGCTTCAGACTGAAATCGCGGTGGAATCGATCGACGGCGCGGCCGTCTACGGCCTGCGGGATGCCGACAGGTCGCTGGTCAGGTCTTTCATGAGCGGCCTGCAAAGCACGGCGTCACTCAAGTTCGATCATCCGGGCCTCGGTACGACCGCCACTCGAGCGGGCACCAAACTGGTCATCCAGAACGACATCGGCACCACCGATGCGCATGTTATGATCATACACGTCACCGATCTGTCCACGACGCTGACCTACAGCGATATACATCTGCGGCGCGCCCGCTTCTTCCAGGATCTCTTCGAGTCGTTTGACGTGCAATGGGAAGACATCCGCTCACGGCAGATTGCGGGGCTGGTCGAAAGCGAAGAGTTCTATCTCTGCACCGGCCGCCACGTCGCCCGCGATCATGCTGAACTCGAGCGCTACCTTGCCTTTCTCGGTTCGCGCCTCGTTTTTCTCATCGATTGGAACCGCGCCCGCAAGCGACTGCGGCAGTTCATCCGTTCCAAGGACGCCATCGGCATCCTCAAGTGGGCGGCGGACAACGACATCGGCCACCGTGGCTTCCTGCAGGCGGGCGGGGAGAACCTGATTTACGGGGCCATCGAACGCGCCGCGCGCACGCCGATCCGTTATGGCCAGCGCCTGGACGAAGTGCTCGGCAAGGAGGCGGCTGTGGACTTCCTCAAGTTTGTGCTGCGCGCGGCCTCCGAAGGCCTGCGCAAAAGCCGCTCGATACGCGGGATCCGCGACGAGATCACCGCCGAACTGCTTAACCACTTTCAGAGCGCCGAGCAAACCATACTCGTCGTTGCCAGCGATCATGCAACGTTGGTCGCGGAAATCGCGGAGGCGGTGCGCAGCGGGCTGCAGCGTGCCCCGGGCATGGACCGCAACCAGCTGCTCAGGACGTCGGCGCGCGCGAAACAATGGGAGACGCGCGCCGATGAACTGCTCAACCGCGCACGCGAGATGGTGTCGCGAGCCCCCGATATAGCGTGTTACCGCAACCTCATCGAGGAACAGGATGACGTCGCGGATAATTTGGAGGAGGCGGCTTTCCTGCTGACCCTGATGCCGGAGATAGTTCCAGCCAACGACATTCAGGCGGCCCTTCAGCGGCTCGCAGGGCTGGTCGTTGATGCCTCTCATGAACTCATCAAGTGCCTGGGGTGCGCGGCGCATGTCGAGCGCGGAGCACCCCGCGAGGACGTGGAGGATTTCCTTGAGGCCGTGGATCGAACGCTCACGCTCGAACACCAGACTGATGACATCGAGCGCGAGGTCACCACCAGACTGCTCCGCAGCCACGCCGACAGCGGTCAGACCCAGCTTTATTCGCAGATCGCCGCGCGCCTGGAAGATGCCGTCGATTGTATATCAAGGACGTCATTGCAACTGCGCGATCATGTCCTTGGTGAGGTAATTTCGTTATGAACGCGCCGGACTCGATCCACGAGGAGATGCCGACCGTGGTCGCAATAGGTCATAGCGTTCCGTCCGCCGCCACGGCACGCCTGACGGCGTGGGAACTTGGTTCGAAGGCCCACAACCTGCTGCAGATGGCGCAGGCCGGACTGTCCGTGCCGCCGGCGTTCGTGATCACGACCAAAATCTGCCGTGCCTATTTCGAAGCGTGCCTGCCCGAGGGTTTCCATCATGACGTCGCCAGTGGGCTGCGGCAGATTGAGTCGGTCATCCATCGCAGCTTCGGCGGCAACCGGCGGCCGTTGCTGGTCTCGGTGCGCTCCGGCGCGCCGGTATCCATGCCCGGGATGCTTCAGACCATACTGAACGTCGGACTGAACGACGCTACCATTCATGCTTTCATTCGTACCACGGGAAATCCACGGCTTGCGTGGGACTGCTACCGCAGGCTCATCCAATGTTACGCCGAAGCCGTCCATGACTGCGCATCGCAACCTTTCGAAAAGGTCATTGCCGCACATCTGGCCGAAGGTGGAATCGGCTCGGAACGCGAGCTCGACGCGCCCGCGTTACGCGCCATCTCACAGGACTACCTCGATCTGTTCCACGAGCTCACCGGCCGCCATTTCCCGCAGGATCCCGAGGAGCAGCTGATAACCGCCATCAAGGCGGTGTTTCGATCATGGACCAGTGAAAAGGCGCGCGAGTACCGCCGCCTGAATCGGATAGACGAACACATGGGCCTGGCGGTGACGGTACAGACGATGGTATTCGGCAATAGCGGCAGTACTTCCGGTTCCGGTGTGGCCTTCACGCGCAACCCCGCCACCGGTGACAATCAGCTTTACGTCGACTTTCTGTTGAACGCCCAGGGTGAAGATGTTGTTTCCGGCCGCCGCTGGATTGACGCCCGCGAAGATCTCGATACCTCCCTGCCGATGGTGGCTGCTGAACTGCAGCGGGTTGCACAAACCCTTGAGCGACACTTCAAGGACTTGCAGGATTTTGAATTTACTGTCGAACGAGGCCGCCTTTACCTGCTGCAGACACGCTCCGGCCAGCGCACGCCCTGGGCCGCGCTGCATATTGCCGTAAGCCTGGTGCGTGAAGGCCTTATCGACACCGACACGGCGTTGCAGCGCCTTTCCTGCTACGACATCGAGTCAATTACGCGAACACACTTGGCACTTGGCAACGGTCAATCCGCGCTGGCACAGGCCACGGCGGCCAGCGTCGGCATTGCGGTCGGCCCGATAGCGTTCGACGTGGAGGCGGCAAAAAGACTGGCTGAGAACAACCAATCCCCCATACTGGTGCGCGAAGAAATTTCCACCAACGACATCGCCGGCGTGGTGGTCTGCGGAGGCATACTCACTGCAATGGGAGGCAGGACTTCGCACGCCGCCGTCGTCGCGCGCCAGCTCGGCAAGGTATGCCTGGTCGGCTGCCATGATCTCCGGCTTGATCTCCAGAACCGTCGCGCCATGGTCGGCGAACATGCACTTCGGGAGGGCGACCTGATCTCATTGGATGGCGACAACGGACGAGTTTACGCGGGGGCAGTCAATTTTGTCACCGAACGCCCGATCGATGCGTTGCGTGAGGTGGAGCGCTGGCGCACACCGAATAATAAAAAGGATGTAATTAGTTAAAAAACCACGGCGGCGCGAGGCCGCCGTGGCAGGCGGGGAGGAAAGATTAGCCGCCCTTCTCGCAAGTAGCCAGATAGCTGGTGCGATTTGAACCGGCCAGATTTTTCGACTTCGCCAGGTTTTCGCAAACCATCTCGGTCTGTTGATGCGTCGGTGCCTTGTTGAGCTTGAGGACGCCGCCTTTCGGCGCACCGTAGCCGGTATCCGACATGGCGGCGGTGCTGCCCAAGGCAAGGATTGCGGCAATTGCGAGGGCTGATGCGGTCGTGATGTGCTTGTTCATATTTACCTCCAGACTTGTCGAATGATTTGAAGAATATGCTCCGCGGCGCTGCAGCCGCCGGACTCCGATATCGCGCCGTGCCCGCACAACGCAGAGCGAGACGGAACGATTACCAAATTCGAATTCACAGAACGCGGAAAAGTTCTCGCGCACGATAAATATTAAAAATATTTAATGATTGATGTGCGCGGGACGCATGGATGCCACAGGAACTATTTTTTGCATGAGAACTCCATACTGTCATTCGGCATCTCTATTCCTTCAGGAGTTCAATCATGAATCGCAAGACCTTTTTTCGCGTCGCCGTTGCGCTGGCAATCGTTCCTGCTGTCGCGGCGGGTTATTTATATCTGCAGGGCCCGGTCATCGCGCAGGCACACGCCGAAAGCGCCGTGGCCAGCGCCACGCCGGCAATTGCACTGCCCGATGTCTCGTCATTGGTGGAACGAACCGGCCCCGCAGTAGTCGCCATCCGCGTCACCCAGACCATGCATAACGCCGGTCTCGACAATCTGCCGCCGGGTATCGATCGAAATTCCCCGTTCTTTTATTTCTTCCGGCGCTTCGGCCCGCCGTCCAACGGCGATGAAGGCGACCAGACCATGCAGGGCATCGGTTCCGGCTTTATCATCTCGCCGGACGGCTACATCCTCACCAACGCGCATGTGGTGGCGGACGCCAGTGAAGTACAGGTGAAACTGACTGACAAGCGCGAGTTCACCGCCAAGGTCGTCGGCGTTGACAAAAAGAGCGACATCGCGGTCATTAAAATCGACGCGCACGACCTGCCTGTGCTGCATCCCGGAAATTCAGACACGCTGAAGGTGGGTGAGTGGGTCGCCGCCATCGGCACGCCCTTCGGGCTGGAAAACACCGTGACGGTGGGCGTCGTCAGCGCCAAGGGTCGCGCGCTGCCGGATGAAGCCTACGTTCCCTTCATACAAACCGACGTGGCCCTGAATCCGGGTAATTCCGGCGGACCTCTGCTCAACATGAAAGGCGAGGTGGTCGGCGTCAATTCCCAGATCTACAGCCGTAGCGGCGGTTACATGGGCCTGTCGTTCGCGATACCCATCGACGTGGCCATGAAGATTGGCGACGAACTGCGCCACGACGGCAAGGTGGCGCACGGCCTGCTCGGAGTGAGCGTGCAGTCGATGACCCAGGACCTGGCCAAGTCCTTCGGCCTGGGCAAAACCGAGGGCGCGCTGATCAGCCGCGTCGAGCCTGACAGCCCGGCGTCGAAAGCCGGCCTGCAGACTGGTGACGTCATTCTGGGCGTGAACGGCAAGACGATTAACGATTCCATCGATCTGTCACGCATCATCGCCGATTCCAAACCCGGCGACGTGACCACGCTGCGCATCCTGCGCAACGGCGGGGAGAAAACCGTACGTGCGACGATTGGTGAATCGCCCGCGGATGAAGTCGCCGACGCCGGCGGCGGCAAGGCGCACTCAGGCACCGGGCGTCTCGGCCTGGCGGTGCGTTCGCTGAATCAGGATGAACAACACCAGATCGATGAGAAGGGCGGCGTGCTCGTGGAACAGGCGAGCGGACCGGCCGCCAAGGCCGGCATCCAGCCGGGCGATGTCATTCTGGCGGTCAACAACAAGCGCGTGAAGGACCCGCAGGAGCTGCGTTCACTGGTCGAACACGCGAGCGGCCACGTAGCCCTGCTGGTCCGGCGCAATGACGCGGAGATTTACGTCCCCGTTGCCATCGGTTGAAGCATGACCCCTCCTCCACCGGCGATCGCACGGATGCGATCGCCGGTCCGGAGTCCGGCGGTTGCCGATTTCACAGCCCCGCGCGCTGTCCTTACAATAGGGCGCATGATTGATGACAAATCCGTGCGCTGGCGCTGCCGGCGCGGCATGAAGGAACTCGACGTCCTGCTCGGGCGCTTTCTGGAGCGGGGCTACGCACAACTCGACGAACGGGAACGAGGCGTATTTGTGCGGCTGCTGGATCAGAAAGACCCCGATTTGATGGACTGGCTGACGGGACGTGATCGACCGGCCGATCTCGCCTTTGATGCGCTGATTGGACGCATGCAATCCTTCATTTCCTCCTCCGCATGAATGCGCCGGCGGCATGGATGGAAAAGCTGTTGCGATCCACGGCCCCGTCCGCTGAAGCATCCGCCGCGTCTGGCCGGAATAGCATGGTGGACCTTTCGCATCTGGCACTGGTCGAGGTCAGCGGCGAAGACGCCGAAAAATTTCTGGCCTCACAACTCACCAATGACGTGCCGGCCCTGACGGCGCACCAAACGCAGTTGAGCGCCTGGTGCTCGGCGCAGGGACGCGTGCTCGCCCTGCTGCGGATGTACAGAACGCCGTCGAGCTACCGCATGTTGCTGCCTGCCGACCTGGCTGAAGAGACCATGAAACGCCTGCGCATGTTTGTGTTGCGCGCCAAGGTAAAAATCGAAGACCTCAGTCCGCGCTACGTGCGCTTGGGCCTGTCCGGCCCGAAGGCGGCGGAATGCTTGGGCATGGTCGTGGGTCAGGTCCCCACGGAATTGAACGCCGCCAACACCACCTACAACGGCACATTGCTGCGCCTGCCCGGCGCCGTCCCGCGTTTTATTTTTGTCGGCGAGGCCGGAGAAGCGGGCATGATTTGGGACAAACTGGCGACCGACGCCCGGCCCGCCGGCGCCGACTCATGGACCTTGCTGGATATCGAAGCCGGCCAGCCGCAGGTCTATGCCGCCACTCGCGATGAATTCATACCCCAGACACTGAACCTCGATGTGCTGGGTGCGGTCAGTTTCAGCAAGGGCTGTTATCCCGGTCAGGAGATTGTGGCGCGGCTCAAATATCGCGGCCGGCTGAAGCAACGCCTCTATCCCGGCCGTGCGCAAACCGACCGGCTCCCGGAACGCGGCGGGAAAATCGTGGTCAGAGGTCAGGAGGCGCACGTCGGCAGGGTCGTCGATGTCGCAGCCCATCCAGAGGGCGGCATCGCGCTGCTTGCGGTGCTCAACATGGAATCGGCCCAAAGCGCGGAGTTGCATCTGAACACGCCTGACGGACCTGCATGCCGGTTTACAATGCCACCCTATCCCATCAACGAAGAATGATTCAGGCACATCAATGATAAAACCGAGACTGCTTAATGCATTTATTTTCGCCGCCTGCGCGGGGTTGCTGGGATTTGGCTATTACCTGCAATATCACGAAGGTCTTGACCCCTGCCCGCTCTGCATCTTCCAGCGCGCGTGTTATTTCGGCGCCGGTGTGATCACCCTCATCGCCGCCGTTCACAATCCGGCGCAACCGGGCACCCGCATCTATGGTGCGCTGACGTCGCTCACTGCGCTGGGCGGCGGAATATTCGCCGGCCGCCAGGTATGGCTGCAGCACCTGCCGAAGTCCGAGGTGCCGGAATGCGGGCCCGGGCTGGAATACTGGGTCAAGACCCTGCCCATCGCCGAAACCGTCAAACGCGTATTCCGCGGCACGGGCGATTGCGCGGAGGTCGACTGGACATTTCTCAAGTTGTCCATCGCCGAATGGTCGCTGATCTGTTTTGCGCTGATACTTCTCGCCACCGCCTTATTTCTTGTATTCCGCCCGGCGCGGCGTTAATTGCCGAGACGCCAGCGTTGCAGCACGGTGTAATGGGCGCCATCGGGGCGCGTGTCCGAGCGTACGAGGGTAAAATCCTTCACCGGCCAGCGGATGGCGGGTAACGGCAGGATTTCGGGCGCGCGTTTAACGTCGCGATACAAGCTCAGGTGTGGAGAATAATCGCGCGCATCAATTTCAAGGCCGCATTCACCGGAATACACCGTCAATTCCTTTTGTAATCCGCGCAACGCCTCCGGAATCATCGCCGGCGCCAGCCACAGCACACCGTTGTGCGGCCACCAGCCACAACGATCCAGCATCAGGGTAAATGGCCTCACATCCAGGGACGCCGCCCTCATGGTGAGCATCGCGCGCTGATCTGCGCCTACTTTTCCCAGAAACACCAGCGTCAAATGCAGGTCCGCGTCCGCCAGTCTGCGCCCCCGCTGTTCAGGCAGTGTGTTGCGATAGCCCGCGATCTGCTTCCGCACCGCCACCGATGGCCATAGCGCGAAGAACAACCGTTCACTGGCGGGCAAGGCGGGGGGCTGCCACGATCACTGCGATAGCCGTTCGCGCAGCAGGGCAAGGGCTGACTGAACGGACTGTAAGCGGATGGCCTCGCGTCCACCGGAGAAATTCATGCGCCGACTGATCGTGACCGCGTTGCGCGTAGCGCAGGCCAGCCATATGGTCCCCACGGGCTTGTCCTGCGTGCCACCATCCGGCCCCGCGATGCCCGTGATCGCCAGCGTCCATTGCGAGCGGCCGGCACGCAGAGCGCCCTCCGCCATCTCACGGACGCAAGCCTCGCTGACCGCGCCGTGCGCACGCAGTGTCGACGGTTGGACGCCCAAACATTCGATTTTGGCATCGTTGGAATACGTCACATAGCCGCGCTCGAACCATTGCGAACTGCCGGGCAGATCGGTGCACACCTTGGCCAGCCAGCCCCCGGTGCAGGATTCGGCGGTGACTAGTTTCTCGTTACGCGCGAGCAGCGCCGAAGCGATGGCTTGCAAATCATCAGATGCGGGATCGTTTTTCATTTGCGTCGCACCGAGAAAAACGCCATCAACACCCCGGAGCACTCCCGATCCAGCAGGCCGCCCATGACCTCGGGCCGGTGCGTGAACTGATCGCTGCCGAGGATGTTTACAATGCTGCCGGCCGCGCCGGCCTTGGGATCATAGGCGCCAAAAACCACCCGTGGCACACGCGCGTTCAAAATGGCGCCGGCGCACATGACGCAGGGCTCAAGAGTAACATAGAGAGTGGCGCCGCTAAGCCGGTAATTGCCGAGCGCCCGTGCCGCCGCGCGCAGCGCCACGATCTCGGCATGAGCTGTCGGATCTTGTGATGCGATGGGCTGGTTCCAGCCCTCACCGATGATCTTGTCATCTTTCACGATCACCGCACCGACCGGCACTTCGCCCGCCACCTGTGCCCGCTGCGCCAGTTCCAGCGCGTGCCTCATCCAGTGTTGGCTGTCCATCACCATATCTAGCCCGTGAAGTCGATCAAACGGATGATGGCAAGGCGGGGACGCGCGAGAAAGCGGAGTTTACAAGTTGGTAAATGAGCATTTCGAGCGTGTTCCCAACGCTGCCAGCGCCGTTTCAGCGACTTCACCCTCATTCCCATTCGATGGTGGCGGGCGGCTTGCCGGAAATATCGTAGACGACGCGCGAGACGCCCTTGACCTCGTTGATGATGCGCCGTGACAGCCTTTCCAGCATATCGTACGGCAGATGCGCCCAATGCGCGGTCATGAAGTCCACCGTCGCCACCGCGCGCAGCGCGATGACATGCTCATAGGATCGGGCGTCGCCGGTCACGCCCACCGACTTCACCGGCAGGAACACGGCAAAGGCCTGACTGACCCTGTCGTACCAGCCGCTGTTGCGCAGTTCCTGGATGAAAATCGCGTCCGCCTTCCGCAGGGTATCGGCATATTCCCTTTTGATCCCACCGACGATGCGTACGCCGAGTCCGGGGCCGGGAAAAGGATGGCGGTACACCATCTCGCGCGGCAGTCCCAGTTCCACGCCGAGCCTGCGCACCTCGTCCTTGAACAGCTCGCGCAGCGGTTCGACGAGCTTCAGATGCATGCGCCTGGGCAGGCCGCCGACATTGTGGTGCGATTTGATCACGTGCGCCTTGCCGGTCTTTGCCGCCGCCGATTCGATCACGTCCGGGTAGATCGTGCCCTGCGCCAGCCATTTCACGTCTTTGAGCTTCTTCGCTTCCTGCTCGAACACCGTGATGAATTCCCGTCCGATGATCTTGCGCTTCCTTTCCGGATCGCTGACGTCTCTGAGCGCCTTCAGAAAACGCGCTCCGGCATTGACACGGCGGACATGCACGCCCATGTGCTGTGCAAACGTGGTCATGACTTGATCGCCTTCATCGAGGCGCAGCAGGCCGTTGTCCACGAACACGCAGGTGAGTTGATCGCCGATGGCCTTGTGCAGCAGTGCGGCAACGACGCTCGAATCCACACCGCCGGACAGCGCCAGCAGCACCTTGTCCCTGCCCACCAGCGAACGGACGCGGGCAATGCTGTCATCGATGATGTTCGCCATCGTCCAGCCGGAACCACAGCCGCAGATTTCGTGCACAAAACGCGAAAGGATGCGCTGCCCCTGCTTCGTATGCGTGACCTCGGGATGAAATTGCACGCCGTAAAAGCGCCGCGTCTCGTCGGCCATGCCGGCAATCGCGCAGGTATCCGTGGAAGCGATGACCTTGAAGCCGGACGGCAGCGCGATGACGCGATCACCGTGGCTCATCCACACATCGAGCAGGCCGTGACCCTCGACATTGGTGCGATCCTCGATGTCCTTGAGCATCGCGGAGTGGCCGCGCGCCCGTACTTCCGCGTAACCGAACTCGCGCTTGGCGCCCGCCTCGACCTCGCCGCCCAGCTGCGCCGCCATGGTCTGCATGCCGTAGCAGATGCCGAGCACCGGCACGCCCAGTTCAAAGACGATGGCCGGCGCCTTGACCTTCCTGGCGATGATCACCGACTCCGGCCCGCCGGAGAGGATGATGCCGCGCGGCTTGAAATCGCGGATGGCGCGCGCCGGCATGTCGTAGGCGTGAATTTCGCAGTACACGCCCGCTTCGCGCACGCGCCGCGCAATCAACTGTGTGTATTGCGCCCCGAAGTCGAGGATCAAAATGCGATCGGCGTGGATGTCGGTCATGGACACACTGTCACCAAACACGGCGGGAAATGACGGCCGGTATTATTCAATGCGGTAGTTGGGTGCTTCCTTGGTGATTTGCACGTCGTGCACGTGCGACTCGCGCATGCCGGCGTAGGTCACGCGCATGAACTCCGGCTTGGTGCGGAATTCCTCCATGGTCCCGCAGCCGGTGTAGCCCATGGCCGCGCGGATGCCACCGATGAGCTGATGGACGATGGCCGACAACGGCCCCTTGTACGGCACGCGACCCTCGATGCCTTCCGGCACCATTTTCTCAATCTCACCGCTCTCCTGGAAGTAACGGTCGGCGGAACCATGCTGCTGCCCCATCGCGCCAAGCGAACCCATGCCGCGATAGGATTTGTAGGAACGGCCTTGATACAGCTCCACTTCTCCCGGAGCCTCCTCGGTGCCGGCGAACAGACCGCCGATCATGACGGCGTGCGCGCCCGCGACCAGTGCCTTGGCCATGTCGCCGGAATAGCGGATGCCGCCGTCGGAGATCACCGGTACGCCGGATTTTTTGAGCGCCGAGGCCACGGTGCCGACCGCCGTGATCTGCGGCACACCGACGCCGGTGACGATGCGCGTGGTGCAGATGGAGCCGGGGCCGATGCCGACCTTGACGGCGTCCGCGCCGGCCTTGACCAGCGCCAGCGCCGCCTCGGTGGTGGCGATGTTGCCGCCGACCACCTGCGTGTCGCGGAAATTCTTTTTGATCCAGCCCACCGTGTCGAGCACGCCCTTGGAATGGCCGTGCGCAGTGTCGACCACTATCACGTCCACGCCGGATTGCACCAGCGCCTCGACGCGCTCGTGGGTGCCCTTGCCGGTGCCAACCGCGGCACCTACGCGCAGCCGTTCCTGCTCGTCCTTGCAGGCGTTGGGATATTCGCGGGCCTTCTGGATGTCCTTGACGGTGATGAGCCCCCGCAACCGGAATTTGTTGTCGACCACGAGTACCTTTTCAATACGGTGCTTGTGTAGCAAGGCCACCACCCGCTTTCGGTCGGCGCCCTCCTTCACCGTCACCAGCTTGTTCTTGGGCGTCATGATGCTGGACACCGGCTGGTCGTAGTGTGTCTCGAAACGTAGATCGCGGCCGGTGACGATGCCGACCAGTTCCTCATTCTGCACCACCGGGACGCCGGAGATGCGCTTCTCGCGCGTCAACGCGATCACGTCGCCGATGCTGGTGTCCGGCGGCACCGTGATTGGATTCTGGATGATGCCGCTTTCATACTTCTTCACGCGGCGCACGTTGCGGGCCTGCTCATCCGGGCTCAGATTCTTGTGGATGATGCCCATGCCGCCCTCCTGGGCCAGCGCGATGGCCAGCCGTGACTCGGTGACGGTGTCCATCGCCGCCGACATCAGCGGGATATTGAGGGTAATGGCACGCGTCAGCTGCGTGCGCAGACTGACTTCGCGCGGCAACACCTGTGAATAGGCGGGCAACAGGAGCACATCGTCAAAAGTCAGGGCTTCGCCGGCGACTCGCATAGCATACCTTCCCGTTCCAATAAAGGGATTATAAACGAGGAAGGGGTCCGGCCTTAAATCGAGGCTGGTCGGCCGGCAATCCGCAGGCGGTTCGGGGTATGATCCCGGCATGAGCCAGCCCTCTTCGGGTACTTCGGGAATCAGCGCCGTGCCGCCGGCACGCGAGGTCTATACCGTCTCGCGACTGAACCGCGAGGCGCGCGCCCTGCTGGAGGGCAGCTTTCCCGTGCTATGGGTCGAAGGCGAACTTTCCAACTTCGCGCGGCCCGGTTCCGGCCACTGGTACTTCACGCTCAAGGATGCGCAGGCGCAGGTGCGCGCCGCCATGTTCCGCGCCAAGAACGCCCTGCTCAAATGGACGCCCGAGGAAGGGACGCAGGTGCTGGTGCGGGCGCGCGTCAGCCTGTACGAGGGGCGCGGCGAGTTTCAGCTCATCGTCGAACACATGGAGCCCGCAGGCGAAGGACTGCTGCGGCTGCAATTCGAACGCCTGAAGCAGAAACTCGCCGCCGAGGGATTATTCGACGAGGCGTACAAGCAGCCGTTGCCAGCCTTTCCGCGCTGTCTCGGCGTTATCACTTCCCCCACCGGCGCCGCCATACGCGATGTGCTGAGCGTCCTGCGCCGCCGCTACCCGCTGTTGCCGGTGATCATTTATCCGGCGCCGGTGCAGGGCGCGGATGCGGCGCCACAGATCGCCGCCATAATCCGCGCCGCCGACCGGCGTAAAGAATGCGATGTGCTGCTGCTCACGCGCGGCGGCGGTTCGCTGGAAGATTTGTGGCCATTCAACGAGGAAATCGTGGCGCGCGCGATCTACGACTGCGCCATTCCCATCGTTTCCGGCGTCGGCCATGAGATCGACTTCACCATCGCCGATTTCGTCGCCGACATACGCGCGCCCACGCCCTCGGCCGCCGCTGAACTCATCAGTCCTGATGGCGAACAACTCGTGCGACACTATGGCGCCATCGCCAGTCGCTTGAGCAGCCTCATAAAAACACACCTGCGACGGGAGCGAGAGCAACTGACCTGGCTGTCGAAGCGGCTGATCCATCCGGCGCGGCGGCTGATGGAGCTTTCACAGCGGGTGGATGACTTCAATCAGCGCCTGCTCAAAACCATGCGCCATCAATTCGATCTTGCGCGATCCGCGGTCGTCGAATTAAACGCGCACCTGCGCGCCGCAAGTCCGCTGCCCCGGCTGCGTCTGCATGCGCAGCATCAGACCGCCTTGCGCGGGCGATTGCAGCAGGCTGTCATGCAGCGGCTGCGCGCGGCGGGACACGAACTTGTCCAGCTTGGTCGCGCGCTGTCCGCCGTGAGTCCGCTGGCGACACTGGATCGCGGTTATGCCATCGTAACTACGGATCAAGGTCAAATCGCCCGCGATGCTTCAACAGTCAAGACCGGCAGCCGGGTGCAGGCGCGCCTCGCCAAAGGCGAACTCGATTGCGTCGTCGAGACCGTACGCCCGGTAAAACCAATATGAACCTACTCCATAATTTTGTTAAAACAGTTTCCGTTCGTACTGAGCCTGTCGAAGTACTAACGGAAACATCAACTTTTATGTTC